>JBOHPM010000057.1:0-11160 GCA_050731715.1 Candidatus Rokuibacteriota bacterium | reverse complement strand
CCGGCCACGGATTGCATCCGCGCACGACGTTGACCAGCTCCCGCGCTGGACGGTCCCAGTCGAGATAGCCGTCGCTCTTCTTGAGCCGAGGCGCCGTCGAGGCCTCCTCGTTGCGCTGGGGTCGTGACGTCAGCGTGTCCAATCGCGCCAGCGTGTCGATCAACAGCTCCGCCCCGACGAGGGCGAGCCGCGCCGCCAGCTCGCCCGCGGTCTCCTCGGGCCGGATGGACACCAGAGGTGTTTGCAGCAGGATCGGCCCCGTGTCCATGCCCTCGTCCATCTGGAAGGTGGTCATTCCGATCGTGGTTTCGCCGCGCATGATGGCCCAGGCTATTGGTGCGGCGCCGCGGTACCGGGGGAGCAGCGAAGCGTGAACGTTGATGGACCCGCGAGAGGGCACCTCCAGCACCGCTCGGGGGAGGATCTGCCCGAAGGCCACCACGACGGCGATATCGGGGACGAAGGCGGCCAGCCGCTCGGCCCAGTCGGGGTCGCGGAGTCGCGCCGGCTGGACCACGGGCAGTCCGGCGGCCTCGGCGCGGACCTTGACGGCGGGCGGCGTCGACCGCTGGCCCCGATGGGCGGGACGGTCGGGCTGGGTGACGACCGCGACGACCTGATGGTCCCGGAGCAGGGCGGCCAGCGTGGGGACGGCGAAGTCCGGGGTCCCGAAGAACAGCACTTTCATCGGCGCTGACCGCCGAGGCGCGTCAGAGGGCGAAGGCGTGGTGACGACTGCCCTCGGCGAGGCCTTTCTTCTTGATCCTGCGCTTGATCCGGTCGCGGGTCACGGGGTCGACCCGGTCGATGAAGAGCACGCCGTCGACGTGGTCGATCTCGTGCTGCAGCACCCGGGCCAGCAGATCTCGCCCCTCGATCGTCACCGTTTGCCCGTCGAGATCTCGAGCCTCGGCACGCACCCAGGCGGCCCGGCTCACCGGGGCGAAGACCCCGGGAATGGACAGGCAGCCTTCCTCGGCTGTCTGCTCGCCGTTGCGGTCCACGATGACCGGGTTCAGCAGCGGGCGGGCCTGGCGGGTTGTCTCGTCGGCGATGACGATGAGCCGCAACGGGATCCCGACCTGCGGCGCAGCCAGGCCGATGCCCACCTCGTCGTACATGGTCTCGACCATGTCGGCGACAATCCTCCGGATCTCAGCGTTGATCTCGCCGACTTCGCTGGCCCGTCGCCGCAGCGCGGGATCGCCGTACTTCCGAACGCTCAGAACGGCCATTCGACCGGATCCACCTCCACGTCTATGATACCGCGGCGGCGCGGGCCTCGGGCCGCCCGAACCTCTCGAAGCGCCGAATCGAGCTGACGCGGAAGGTCGGGCCCGCCTTTGACGACCAGGCGGCGCGCCCGATTGCGTCGGTCGCTCGTCGCCGGGTAGATGGTGAGCCCCGGCCCGCCGGCCAGCGCCGCCGCCATCGCCTGCGCGTCCTGCTCGGCGGCCGCCGGGCCGGGCCCGCTGGTCGTGATGATGGCCAGCCGGCGAAACGGCGGGTAGCCGAGCTCGGCGCGGAAGCGCAGCTCGGGCGCGTAGAACACATCCAGCTCCTGCCGGATCACGGCCTGCAGCGCGTAGTGCGTGGGGTTCTGGGTCTGGACGACCAGGGCCCCTTCGGGGCGCACCCGCTCGGCGGCCGCCCAGAGCATGCCGAAGCTCCGCTCGGCGGCGCGGAAATCGGGTATGCCGAGCATCTGGTCGGGAGACACGAATCCGGTGAGGCCGAGCGAGGCCGGGCCGAACAGGCGCAGGGTGGACCGCGTGCCGATGACGATGTCGGCGTTGACGGCCGCCTCCCGTTGCGCTTCACCCCGACGGCCGCGCCCGGCCTCGGGATCGTAACGGGCGATACGGGCCTGACTGAAGCGCCGGCGAACGGCATGCTCGACCCGCTCGGCGCCCCAGCCGAGCGGCGTGAGCCGCCGGCCCCGGCACGTCGGGCACGCCTCGGGAAGCTCGGCCCCGGCGCTGCAGAGCCGACAGGCCAGCGTGCGGCCGGCCGGCGAGTAGGCCAGCGCGATCGCGCACTCCGCGCATTTGAGGATGGCGCCGCACTCGTCGCAGCCCAGCATGGAGGCGAGCCGGCTGACACCGAGGAAGACACGCCGGCCCGCCGCCAGCGTCTCCCTGATCGCTCGGCTCAGCACGGGCGTGAGGGCCTCGCGCCGGGCGATGCCACGCGTGTCGGCGATCGTGACCGTCGGCCACGGCGCCGGCGGTGATGCCTGCAGCGTGGCTCGACCCACGCTGGCCCGCCACCACACCTCGACGCTCGGCGTGCCCGCCGTCAGGAGGACCTGGGCCTGGTCCCGCGCCGCCCGTTCCAGGGCGGCGTCACGAGTGTGCATGCGGGGGTGGCCCGGTGGCTTGTGCCCGATCTCGTGCTCGTCGATCACGGCCACGCGGCCGCCCGGCAGCAGCGGCGCCAGCAGGGCCCCGCGGGTACCGACGACGAACGTCGCGGCTCCACTGGCCAGCGCGCTCCACGCGGCGGTGCGCTCGGCGTCCGTGGCGCTCGAGTCCAGGCGGACGGCGGTGCCCAGCTTGCCCAGGCGCTGCGCCCAGCGCGCGACGGCATCGAGGTCGGGGGCCAGCACGAGCGCGGGGGGGCCGGAGGCGAGGAGGGCAAGCAGCCGCGCCTCGCGTCCCGCCCCGACCAGGACGCTCGGTGTGGTATCCGCCGGGGGCCCGGCCTCGAGATCGGCGGGCTGCCGGGATGGCCGGGGTTGGGAGCCAGCGGGACCCGGCGGCGGCAGCAGCGCCAGACAGGTGGAGCCGACGCTGGCCAGACTCTCGTCGGCGAGCCAGCGGACGAAGTCGAGCTGCGCCGGGCCCAGGATTGGCTGGGGGTCTACTGCCCGGAGTAGGGGTTTGAGGGCGGCGACCGGCGCGTCGCGCAGCGCAACGACGATACCGATCCGCGGGGAGCCTTTGAGCGGCGCCAGCACGCGCTGGCCGGGCGCCACCCGGCAATCCTCCGGCACGGCGTACGAGAAGGGATGGTCGAGGGGGGCGTCGAAGGCGACGTCGGCGATCACATCATCGGGACCGGCGCCGATCGTACTCCCGTTTGGCGAGCTTCAGGTCCTCCCACGCCATGCGCTTGTACTCTTGGCCGGGATTCCGGAGGAGAAACGCGGGATGGAACGTGGGAATCAACACCGCGCCGCCGAACGGGTGGATGCGGCCCCGTAGCTTGCCGATGGGCTCCCGCGTGCGGAGCAGCGCCTGGGCGGCGACGCTACCCAGCGCGATGACGACCTTCGGTTGGAGTACGCCGAGCTGAGCGGCCAGCACCGGCGCGCAGGCGGCCAGCTCCTCCGGCTCGGGATTGCGATTCCCAGGGGGCCGGCACTTGACCGCATTCGAAATATAGACCTCATCTCGAGTGAGCTGGACCGATTCGAGCATCTTGGTGAGGAGCTGGCCGGCGCGGCCGACAAAGGGCTTGCCCTGGACGTCCTCGTCGGCCCCCGGGCCCTCACCGATCACGACCAGCTCGGCGCGGGGACTGCCGGCGCCGAACACGATGGTCGTCCGCCCCTCGCAGAGCTTGCAGCGGCGGCAGCCCTGGAGCGCCTGTTCCTGGGCCCGCAGGGCCTCGTCGGGACCGAGCAGGTAGGCGCCGCTCAGCGGAAGGTGCGTGATCCCCAGGTCTCGATGGTGGCGAAGCGTCTCGCCGACCGCGCCCAGCGCCGCGGCCAGCGCCGACCGGGGGTCGTCGGGCATGGGCTACCGCGGCACGCGGTTGGTGGTTCGGGCCGCCGCGGACCGCAGCGCCAGGGCGTGGCTCAGGATGGCGTCGGCCACCGCCACTTTGGGCATGCGCGGCAGGGCGCGCTCGCCGCCCCAGCGGTCGATGAGGAGCACCTGATTGTCCTCGGCGTCGAACCCGATGCCCTGCTGGCTCACGTCATTGGCAACGAGGAGGTCGATGCCCTTGGCGGCGAGCTTCGCTCGGGCATTCGCCGCCACCTCGTGGGTCTCGGCGGCGAAGCCGACGATGAAGGCGCCCGTCTGTCGCGCCGCCACCTCGGCCAGGATGTCGGGGTTGGGGACCAGCTCGAGGCTGACCTCGTGTTTGCCCTTCATCTTCGTGGACTCGGCGTGCCGGGCCCGGTAGTCGGCCACGGCAGCCGCCTTGACGACGATGGTGGCCCCGGCCAGGTGCTGCAAGACGGCCTCGCGCATCTCCTCGGCGGTCTGCACCGGCACGAAGACGACGCCGGGGGGCGGGGTGAGGGCGGTCGGCCCCGAGACCAGCGTAACCGCGGCGCCCCGGCGGCGAGCTGCGATCGCCAGGCCGTAGCCCATCTTGCCGGACGAGCGATTCGAGATGTACCGCACCGGGTCGAGGGGCTCACGCGTGGGGCCGGCCGTCACCAGCACCCGATCACCGACGAGGTCGCGCTGGGGCTGCAGCAGACCCAGGAGCACTTCCACGATGTGGTCGACCTCGGGCAGCCGGCCCTTGCCACTGAGCCCGGAGGCCAGCTCGCCGGCGTCGGGCTCGAGAACGGTGACCCCGCGCTCGCGCAGCCGGGTCACGTTGGCCACGACTGCCGGGTGATCCCACATGGCGCCGTCCATGGCCGGCGCCATCAGCACGGGACAGCGCGCGGCCAGCAAGAGCGTCGTGAGGAAATCATCGGCCAGTCCACCGGCCGCCTTGGCCAGGAGGTTGGCCGTGGCCGGGGCGACCACCAGCGCGTCGGCCCGCTCGGCGAGCGCGACGTGCTCGACGGCGTCGTCGCTCTGGGGGTCGAAGAGATCGCTGAGGACGGGGCGGGCCGACAGCGTGCGAAAGGTCAGGGGCCCCACGAACGCCCGGGCGTGCTCGGTCATGCACACCGTGACCTGGGCGCCCAGCCGCGCCAGCTCGCGCAGCAGGTAGACGGCCTTGTAGGCCGCGATCGACCCGCTGACCCCCAGGATCAGCTCCTTGCCGGCGAGCGTCATCAGGCCTTGCTCTCGCCCTCGTCCTTCATGCGGTACTCGACCTTGGCCTGCGAGATCTCCTCCAGCGCCGTGCTCGTCGGCTTCCTGTACCGGGTCTCGACCCGCGGGGGAGCGCCGCGGTTGATTTGCCGCGCTCGCTTGGCCGAGAGCACGACCAGGAGATAGCGGTTGGAGACCTTGTTCAGCGCATTCTCCAGAGAGGGAAAGGTCATCGTCAACAGTCCTCCGTGTGGGTCAGGGTCAGGTCGGGTAGCGTCAGGGTCAGCCGGGAGGCGCGCAAGCGCTCGGCCACGATGATGGCGGTGAGCTGCTCCACGGCATCCTTGACGTCGCGGTTCACGATCAGATAGTCGTACTGGCGCCACATCGTGACTTCCTCGCGGGCCCGCTCCAGCCGCCGGCTGATCTCGCCGGCGGCGTCGGAGCGACGCTCGCGCAGTCGCTGCTCGAGCTCGGCCATGGAAGGGGCAGTGATGAACACCAGCACCGCCTCCGGATAGCGGCGCCGGAGCTGGGCGGCGCCCTTGGTGTCGATGTCGAGCAGGATGTCGCGGCCCTCGGCCAGCGCGGCCTCCAGCACACTCGCCCGGGTGCCGTAGAGATTGCCGTGCACGCTGGCCCACTCGGCGAACGCCCCCTGCTCCCTGAGCGTCTCGAACGCGGCCTCGCTGACGAAGTGAAAGTCGGTGCCGGCGATCTCACCCGGGCGCGGCGGGCGCGTGGTGTACGACACCGAATAGGCGAGGTCGGGCAGGAGGTGACGGGCCTCCCGGCACAGCGTGGTCTTGCCCGCCCCCGAGGGCGCCGACACCACGAAGAGCCCGCCCCGACGCCGGATCACCCGGTCACCGACTACTCAAGATTCTGCACCTGCTCGCGCATCTTCTCCAACAGTCCCTTGGCCGCGAGCGCGGCCTGGGACAGCTCGAGGTCGTCGGCCTTGGCGGACAGCGTGTTGACCTCGCGGTTCATCTCCTGGAGGAGGAAATCGAGCCCGCGTCCCACCGGACCGCCCTTGTCGAGCGTGAGCGCGAACTCGTCGAGGTGCACGCGCAGGCGGGCGATCTCCTCCGTCACGTCGGTCTTCTGGGCCCACACGGCGACCTCGGTGACGATCCGGGCCTCGTCGACCGGGATGTCGCCCAGCAGGGCCTGCAGCCGCTCGCGCAGCCGCTCCCCCCGGCGAGCCGCCGCGAGCGGCGCCCGCTGGGCCATCGTCGCCAAGCGGCCCCCGAGCTCGGCCAGGAGCGCCCGCAACTCGGCGCTCAGCGCGGCTCCCTCGGCCGTGCGCCGGGCCAGGAGGGCATCGAGCGCTTCACTCACGCCCCGGGCGAGCAGGGACTCCAGGCCCTCGGGATCGGGCGCGCCGGCCTCCCGCAGCTCCATCACACCCGGCCGCTCGAGGACCCAGCGGAGCAGGCCCTGAGCCTCGAGGCCCAGGCTCCCGGCGAGGCTCCGGGCCTCGTCGTGAAATCGCCGAGCCAGCGCCGTGTTGATCCGAACCTCCTGCGCCGACACGCCCACGGTCGGTGCGAGCTGGGCGCTCACGTCGATGCGACCGCGATCCAGCCGGGCCTGGATGAGACGCCGGGCCGCGAGCTCCAGCGGGGCCAGGACCGGGGGTAGCCTGAGCGCGATGTCGAGATGACGGTGGTTGACCGAGCGCGCCTCGACTGTGATGACACAGGTGCTGTCGCTGACCTCGGCCCGACCGAATCCGGTCATGCTGCGAATCATCCGAGGGTCTCCGACACGGGGGACGGAGCCGAGCTCATCAGTGGATGATAGGCGGGATTTGCTTGTAGTGTCAACGTGTTGCGAATTGACACGGCGCGCGGCGGCGACGTACACTCCAACCCCCGAGGGGAGGATCCCCGTTGAGCAGGGTCGCCGTCGGAGCCCTGGTGGCTATCCTGTTGGTCGCCGCCGCCACCGTAGCCGTGGCCCGGATGCGAGGCAAGTCGGGCTCGCGAGCTTCCCTCATCCTGTCCGTCGCCGCCCACTGGTTGGCGGCGTACGCGCTCTGGACCCTGGCCGGGGCGCTCGGCCTTCACTGGGGCCTGCTCCGCACGTACGATGCGAGCTGGTTCTGGGTGCTGGCGCTGGCGCTGGGCTTCTGGCAGTACCGCATCCGTCTCCGGGCCGGTCTGGAGCCCGCGCTGGCGATCTTCGTGGGCGGGCAGCTGGTCTGGCTCCTCATCGTCGGCGCCCAGAATGGCGTGTTCACCCCATGAGGCCCCGGGCGCGCCCGGGCAGGAGGAGCACGATGGACGTCGTGGATGTGCTCGCCTATCGGGGGCAGTTCTTCCGTGTGCTGCAGGAGACCGAGCGCAGCCAGAGCGCAGTCATGACCATCGCTCCCGGCGCCGATACCGGTCCCGAGGAGCACCACGCAGGCGACCAGATCATCTACGTGATCGAGGGCGAGGCGGTGGTGCGGCTGGGTGGGGCCGAGCGCTCGATCGGGCCGGGCTCACTGGTCACGATTCCTGCCGGGCAATCCCATCACGTTCGGAACCGGGGTCGGTCACCACTGTTCTTCCTGACGGTGTACTCTCCCCCGGCGTATTGAGGCGCCGGTCTGGTCCACCGGTGCTCCGTCATTTGCCCTACAGCACCAGCCTTGTCGCCGCCCGGCCTTCGGTATTAGATGGGAGGGTGAGTGATATCCGGGACGGCGTCCGGCGGCTGGAGAGCACCCTGGGGCGCTGCATCCTCGGCAAGCCCGAGGTCGTCCGCCTGGCCGTCGTCGGCCTCCTGGCTGGGGGCCACGTCCTCATCGAGGACGCTCCCGGCGTGGGCAAGACGACGCTGGCCGCGGCGCTGGCCCGCTCCATCGGCGGCCGCTTTCAGCGCATCCAGTTCACCTCCGATATGTTGCCCTCTGACATCCTCGGCGTCAGCGTCTGGCAACCCGATCGGGGCCAGTTCCTGTTCAAGCCCGGCCCGGTCTTCGCGAACGTCGTCCTGGCCGACGAGATCAACCGCACCACGCCGAAGACCCAGTCGAGCCTGCTGGAGGCCATGAACGAATCGCAGGTCTCGATTGATCACGCCACACACCCGCTCCCTCGGCCCTTCATGGTGCTGGCGACGCAGAACCCGCACGAGTACGAGGGCACCTATCCGCTCCCAGAGTCACAGCTCGACCGCTTCCTGCTCCGCATCCGCATCGGCTATCCCGAGGCCGCCGACGAGAAAGCAATCCTGCGCGGCCAGGCGGCGCCGCCCGAGCTGGTCGAGCCGGTGCTCAGCGGACAGGAGGTCGCGTCCCTGCAGGGTGAGACGGAGCAGGTCAAGATCGACGAGTCGGTGCTCGACTACTTGATGGCGCTGGTCGCCGCCACGCGCTCGTCGGCCCTGCTCACCCTGGGGGTGAGCCCGCGGGGCTCCCGAGCCCTGCTGCGGGCCGCGCAAGCCTCCGCGCTCGCCGATGGGCGTGACTTCGTGATTCCCGACGACGTCAAGCGGCTGGCCATCCCCGTGCTGGCGCATCGAGTGCTGCCCCGCGCCGGCGCGATCGACGGTGATGCCGCCATCCGGACCATCGCCGAGGAGGTCGCCGTCCCGCGGTGACGCAGGCGCTCTGGTGGCCGCCGCGGTTCATCCGGCCTCACCGGGCGATCCATCCCACCCGCGAGGGGTGGTGGTGTCTGCTGGCCGCCGTGGGTCTGGGCCTCACCGCGGTGAACAGTGGCAACAATCTCCTCTACCTTTTGGAGTCCATGCTCCTGGGACTGGTCATCGTGTCGGGCATCCTCTCCGAGTACTCGATGCGTCGCCTCCGGCTGTCCCCTGTCTTGCCCGAAGACATCTACGCCGGGCGCGCCGCCGTGGTGGGCGCCCGCGTCCTCAACACCAAGCGGCACGTGCCGGCGCGCTCCATCACGCTGCAGGCGATCGGCGGGACCGAGCGCACGATCTCGGTGCCCCGGCTGGCCCCCGGCGCCGAGCGCCTGGTGACGTGGGAGCACACCTTCGTGACTCGCGGCCGGCAGCGCCTTCCCGGCGTGCGAGTGACCACGCGCTTCCCCTTCGGCCTCTTCGTCAAGGCTGGCCCGATCGAGCTGGAGACCGAGGTGCTCGTGTTCCCCGCCGTCGTCCCGGTCGCCGGCGAGCGGCCGGGCCCGGCCACCGGCGACGGGGTGTCGGCGGCACGCCGGCGCGGTCGGGGCTCCGACCTCCACAACCTCCGTGAATTCCGCGACGGGGATGACCCGCGCCTCATCCACTGGCGAGTGAGTGCCAAGACCGGTGCCACGATGGTCCGCGAGCTTGCTGCCGATACCACCGACGATGTGTGCGTGGTGTTGCGCGGGCACGGGGCCGCGCCCGCCCGGCTCGAGCGCGGGCTGAGCCGGGCCGCGTCGCTGGCCGTTCACTTCCTCAGGGCGGGTGCCGCCGTGGCCCTGGCTGGCCCCGGTGTCCACGTCCCCCCCGGGCGCGGGCGCGAGCAGGCCCGCCGTGTCCTGACCGCGCTCGCCCTCTACACGGCTCCGGCGGCGTCGGACGCCGCGTGGTCGATCGGCCCCGACGCCCGGCCAGCGGGACGCGTGGTCCCGGTCGACCTCGACTGACGTGTCGGCCGAGCAGGCGCTCCGGCTCACGGCGTACGTCGTGGTGGCGGTGGGCATCACGGCCCTCGGCGTTGCCGATCTCCTCGGCCCCGTGGGGATGGCGCTGGCGGGCCTGGCCCTCGTGGCTGGCCGCTGGGTGCGGGAACGCATGGCGCGGGCCTCCACGCTGGATCCGGTGCTCACCGCGGCCGTCGCCGCGTTCGCCGTGGTCGACGTGCTCTATCTCGCCCCCCGGGTGTTCGATGCGCTGGTTCGGTTCCTGGTGCTGCTCGTACTCCTGCGCCTCCTCACGGCGCGGAGCTCCCGCGAGTGCCGCGACGCCGGGCTGCTGGCCTTCTTCATGCCGGTGGCGTCAGCGGCGGTGTCGCTCGGCGTCTGGTTCTCCTTCGTCTTCGTCGGCTTCCTGGTGGCGGGAACCATGCTGCTGGTGCTCGGCCACGAGCTCGCCGAGGCCGAGCGGAACGGCGGCCCGGCCGCGGCGCGCGCCCTGCCGGCCAGTCGCGGCGTGGTGACCCTGGGCCTGGCCGCGGCGGGGGGCTCGCTGCTCGTCACGCTGGCCCTGTTCTTCGTTATCCCCCGCATCGGGGAGGCGACGCTGGCCCTGACCGCGCCCAGCCGTCGGATGATCGTCGGCTTCAGCGATCGGGTGGAGCTCGGTGCCATCGGGGAGCTCGAGACAGACAGCAGCGTGGCGATGCGAATCCGGGTAGGCGACGCCAGCCTCACCCCGCATCTCGTCAACGAGCTACGGTGGCGCGGCGTGGCGCTCGACTATTTCGACGGCCAGGCCTGGACGATCACGCGGCGCCGGCGCGCGCCGCTGGGTCGCGTCTCCGTCGGCAAAGCGGAGCCGGGCGGGGTGCCGGGCGCCGGCCAGCTCCTCACCCAGGAGATCTTCCTGGAGCCCATCGGGACCGACACGCTCTTCGCCGCCCCGCGCATCCTGAGAGTGCGAGTGCCGTTCGGCACGGCGCTGGTCGACGACATGGGAGCCCTGTCGATGTCGCACGGGGCCAGCCGTCTGGAGTACACCGTGGACTCCATCGTGGGGGGGCGGGCCCTGGACCGCCTCAGCCCGGCCGCTCAAGGGCGTTTCTTACAATTGCCGTCCGTGGCCCCGCGGATCGCCGCCCTGGCTCAGGAGATCACGGCGGGCAGCGCCGGACCAGCGGCCGCCGCCCAGGCCCTGACCGGCTACCTCCGGCGCGAATTCAAGTACACGCTCAGCCTGGAGCGTACGACCACGCTTCCGCCCCTCGAGGAGTTCCTGTTCGAGCGCCGGGCCGGCAACTGCGAGTACTTCGCCTCGGCGCTGGCCGTGATGCTCCGCTCCCTCGGCATTCCCGCGCGGGTCGTGACCGGCTTCCAGCGCGGGGAGTGGAATCCTTACGGCGAGTACTTCCTGGTGCGGATGTCCGACGCCCACGCGTGGGTGGAGGCGTACGTCGCCGGGTCGGGCTGGCTCACCCTCGATCCCTCGCCCCGTGTCGAGAGCATGACCGCGGCGTGGGCGGGCGCCAGCCTGTTCCTGGACGCGCTGCGGCTCCGCTGGCACCGCTACATCGTGAACTGGAGTAGCCACGATCAGCTGGCGGCGGCCGCCACGGTGCGGC
>JBOHPM010000056.1:0-11223 GCA_050731715.1 Candidatus Rokuibacteriota bacterium | reverse complement strand
GAACGCTCTCCTGGGGGCCTGGCTGGGCGGGCAGATCGCGATGGCCCGGGAGCTCGCGTACTTCTACGCGCCGACCGTCAACTCCTACAAGCGCTACCAGGTCGGCTCGTTCGCGCCGACCCGGGTCGCGGCGGGGTGGGACAACCGCACGTGCGGCTTCCGGCTCTGCGGCCAGGGCCCCTCGTTGCGCGTCGAGAACCGCATTCCTGGCGCCGACGCCAACCCCTACCTGGCGTTTGCCGCCACCATCGCCGCCGGGCTGCACGGCCTCAGCGCCAAGCTCAAGACGCCCCGGCTCTACGAGGGCAACGCCTACGCGGACGCCACGCTGCCGCAAGTGCCCAAGACACTGCGAGAGGCGATCGCCGAGCTCGAGCGTTCCCGGGTAGCCCGAGCGGCCTTCGGCGACCGCGTCGTCGAGCACTATCTGCACGCCGCGCGCCTCGAGCAGCAGGCCTTCGATCAGGCGGTGACCGACTGGGAGCTGATCCGAAACTTTGAGCGCATCTGATGCCGCCGGCTCGCGCGGCCGCCGGGCGGGGGGCAGGGGTGCTGAGACCACGCGGTTGGCGGCGGCCGGGTGACCGCGCATGAATCGGCTCAAGGATCGGGTCGCGTTCATTACGGGGGCGGGGATGGGGATCGGCCGGGAGGCCGCGGTGCGCTTCGCCAGCGAGGGCGCCCGCGTGGTGGTGGCCGACATCGATGAGAAATCGGCCACGGAGACGGTGCGCCGGGTGGACGCCGCCGGTGGCCAGGCCCTGGCCGTGGTCGGCGACGTTGCCGTCGAGGCCGACGTCCAAAGGATGATCGACGAGGGGGCCCGCCGGTTCGGGGCCGTCCACGTGCTCTACAACAACGCCGGCGTCCTGTGGAAGGACCGCGACCGCTCCGTCCTGGAGACCGACGAGCGGTGGTGGGACCGGGTGATGGCCATCAACCTCAAGTCGGTGTTCTGGGTCACCAAGCATGGCATCCCGCATCTGCGGGCGACGGGCGGCGGCTCGATCATCATCATGGGCTCGGTCTCGGCCCTGGCCGGCTTCACGCGGGCCCAGGACGCCTACACCGCAGCCAAGGGCGGGCTCATCTCCCTGACGAAGTCGCTGGCCATCCAGTTCGCCCGCGATGGCATCCGCTGCAACATCATCCATCCCGGCATCGTGGATACTCCGCTGCAGGCGCCTTACCTCAACGCGGCGCTGCGCCGAGAGTTCGAGACGGGCATTCCTCTGGGCCGGATCGCGCGTCCGGAGGAGATTGCCAGCGTGGCGCTCTTCCTGGCCAGCGACGAGTCGTCGTACATGACCGGGGCCGAGCTGGTCGTCGACGGCGGCTTCACCGCCGGCTAGATCATGAATCGCGCGCTTCCTTCCGCGCCCGCCCGCCCGCTCGAGCGCCTGGCCCGGGGCGAGCTGGTCGTCGCCGCCGTGGGCGCCCTCGTCGTGCTGCTGTTGCTCACCTTCGTGGTGTGGCCGGTGGTGCGAGTGCTGTGGATGAGTGTGGCCGGGCCCGCCGGCCTCACCCTGACTCACTTCCGCGAATTCTTCAGCACCTGGCGGCTGTTCCGCATCCTCATCAACAGCCTGGTCGTGGCCGCCGTGTCCACCGTGCTCACCGTGATGGTGGCGCTGGTCCTTGCCTACGCGGTGACCCGCACGACGGTCCCGGGCAAGCGGTTCGTCTCGCTGATGGCCGTGCTTCCGCTCATCGCGCCGCCGTTCCTGGTGTCGCTGGCCTTCATCTTGCTCTTCGGACGCAACGGCGTGGTCACCCGATGGCTGGGCCTGGACGGATCGATCTATGGCTTTCACGGCATCGTGGTGGCCCAGGTCTTTACCTTCCTGCCCCAGGCCTACATCCTGCTCGCCAACGTGCTGGGCAACATCGACACCACGCTGGAGGAGGCCGCCGAGAACCTGGGGGCGGGACCGCTCAGCATCCTCCGTCGCGTCACCCTGTCCCTGGCCCGGCCGGGCCTGGCCTCGGCGGCCCTCATCGTGTTCATCCTCTGCATGACCGACTTCGGGAACCCCATCCTCGTCGGCGGCCGCTACAACGTGCTGGCCACGGAGATCTATGCCCAGGTGATCGGGTTGAACGACTTCGCTGCCGCGGCGACGATGAGCGTGATTCTCATCGTGCCCTGTCTGGGGGCCTACCTCCTCAACGCCTACTGGGTGGGAAGCCGATCCTATGTCACCGTGACGGCGGCGTCTCGGGCCGGGCTCCGACCCACGCCCGCCGCGCTACGCTGGCCGCTGGCCGTGGTGACGGTGGGCGTGGCCCTGTTCATCGCCGTGATCTACGGCCTCATTCCACTGGGGTCCTTCGTCCGTCTCTGGGGCAGCGACTGGTCACTCTCCCTGACGCACTACCGCTTCGACTCCACTGTGGAAGGGGCCTGGCCCATCTGGAATAGCGTCAAGCTGGCGATCCTGGCCGGTGTGGTGGGGACGACGCTGGCCCTGGTCACCGCCTATCTGATCCAGCGAAAACAGTCCGTTCTGGGTGGAAGCGCGCGCCTCATCGAGGCGCTCAGCCTGCTGCCCGCCGCGCTGCCGGGCACGGTGATCGGGGTCGGCTACATCCTGGCCTTCAACGTGCCGCCGATCTACTTGACCGGGACGATCTGGATCCTCGTCGGCAGCGTGGTGTTCTGGAAGTTCCCGGTGGCGGTGCTGGCCGGCATCAATGCCCTCAAGCAGATCGACCCGGCCATCGAGGAGGCGGCGGTCAGCCTGGGCGCAGGCGCCGTTCGCACTTTCACGCGAATCGTCCTGCCCCTGCTCACCGGCACGGCCTTCTCGATCTTCGTCTACTTCTTCATCAACGGCATGGTCACGGTGAGCGCGGTCATCTTCCTCATCTACCCGGGCGTCAACCTGGGCTCGGTGGCCATCCTGGCCCAGGTCGAGAATGGCTTCCCCGGCGTGGCGTGTGCGCTGGGGACGATCATCCTGGTCATCGTCGTCGGCACGGTCGTCGGCCTGCGCGCGCTGGTCGGCGGTGACCGGGTGGCAATCTTGAAGATGTGAGGCGCCGGGGCGGCGGCGCCGATCCTGTCGCCCCCCCGCAAAGGAGGAGTCATGACGACGCGGGTGCTGTTCGTGATACTGATGGCGCTGCTGGTCACCGGGGGAGCCGCCCGGGCGGCCGAGGAGCGACTCGTCATCTACACGGCCTACGAGGAGAACGAGCTGAAGGACTTCTGGGAGCAATTCAAGAAGGATCTGCCCGATCTGGCCGCCAAGGCCTCGTACATCCGCGGTTCCACCGGGCCCACCATGGCCCGGGTCGAAGCCGAGCGCGCCAACCCGCAGGCCGACGTGATCTGGGGTGTGTTCAATGACTATCTCACCGGCGCCGCCAAGAAGGGTCTCCTGGAGGCCTACGTGGCCAAGGAGTCGGACAAGATCGCGGCCCGCTTCAAGCACCCCGAGAACGCGTGGCAGGGCGTGACCCTGCTCACGGTGGCCTTCGCGGTGAGCCCGAAGAAGATCGCCGAGCTGAAGCTGCCGCCGCCCAGGTCGTGGGGCGAGCTGACCGACTCCCGCTACAAGGGACACATCGTGATGTCCAATCCGTCGACGTCGGGCACCGCCTACCTGCTCCTGGCCAGCCACGTGTCCCGGCTGGGGGAGGACAAGGCATTTGCGTACTATGCCGCCCTGGACAAGAATCTCTCGCAGGTGACGAAGTCGGGCGGCGCCCCCGGGCGCATGGCCGCCTCGGGCGAGACGCCGATCGGTATCGCCCTGGCCTACGAGGTGGAGACCGCCAAGAAGCAGGGCGCGTCCCTCGACATCATCTACCCGTCGGATGGCGTGGCCTGGACGTTCGAAGGCAACGCTCTGGTCAAGGGGGCCAAAAACTCGAAAAACGCCAAACGCTTCCTCGACTGGGCCGTGTCCAGATCGGCGATGCAGGCCTACGCCAAGTGGCGGGGGACCGGGATCTCGCGGACGGACATCCCCGTCGGCGGCGAGAAGCTCTCCGCGATGAACCTCATCAACCTCGACTTCGTGTGGGCGGCCGAGCAGAAAGATCGGCTCACCAAGAAATGGCTCGAGCACTTCTCGCGGTAGCGCGACCCTAGCGACGTGCGCATCACGCTGCGCGGTCTGCGCAAGGGGTTCGGCCCGGCGGTGGCGGTGGACGGCCTGTCGCTGGAGGTGCGCCCGGGCGAGCTCGTGTCGCTGGTCGGCGGCTCCGGCTGCGGCAAGACGACCACGCTACGCCTGATCGCTGGTTTCGAGCGTCCCGACGTTGGCGAGATCTGGTTCGACGACCGCTTGGTGAACGACGTCCCGCCCCGCAAGCGCGGGGTGGGGATCGTCTTCCAGTCCTATGCGTTGTTTCCCACGCTCACCGTGGTCGAGAACATCGCCTTCGGTCTGCAGATCGCCCGCTGGCCCCAGGCACGCATGCGGGCGCGGATCGCCGAGATGGTGGAGCTGACCAAGCTCACCGGCCTGGAGGACCGCTACGCCAACCAGCTCTCCGGCGGCCAGCAGCAGCGCGTCGCCCTGGCCCGCGCTCTGGCTCGCCAGCCCGAAGTGCTGTTGCTGGACGAGCCGCTCTCCGCGCTCGACGCCAAGATCCGGCTCCGCCTGCGGGGCGAGCTTCGCAAGATCCAGCAGGACCTCGGCATCACGGCCATTCACGTCACCCACGATCAAGAAGAGGCTTTGAGCATCGCCGACCGCATCGCCGTCATGCGGGAGGGGCGCATCGAGCAGATCGGCGCCCCCGAGGAGATCTACGCCGTCCCCCACACCGACTTCGTGGCCGACTTCATCGGCGTCTGCAACCTCCTGGCCGGCCGGGTGCTGTCCGCCGACGCGGGTGTGGTGGAGTGGGAGGGCGAGCGCCTGCGGGCCCGGCTTGCCGGGCGCGCCGACGGGCAGCCGATCACGCTGGCGGTCCGGCCAGAGAAGCTCCTCCTCATGGCCGGCCCGGGCGGGTCCGCAACCGCCAACCGTCTGGACGGCGTGGTGGAGGTCATCACCTTCCTGGGTCCGGTCGTCCGCGTCGAGGTGGCGGTGCACGGCCGCCCCCTGTGGGTGGATGTGTCCCACGTGCAGGCCCGGACCCTCGAGCGCAAGAAGCCGGTGACGCTGGCCTTCGCCCCCGATGATTGTGTCGTGCTGGCCGCCACCGCGGGCCGGTGAGCTACGGCCGCGGCGGCCGGGCCGCGCACTGGAGCAGCGCGACCTTGGACACCGACTCGGTGATCGTGCCGTCCAGGGCCATGCCGAGCGCGTCGGCGAGCGGCACCACGCGGCGCTCGAAGAACTCGTCATCATCGGCCGGCAGCGGATCGGGAACCAGCCCGAAGGCCGCGTAGCAGTAGGCGACTTCGTCGAGGTAGGCGGTCGAGGGATGGAAACGGGTGAGGAGCACCAGCTGCTCGGCCCGGTAGCCGCCCTCCTCCCGCAGCTCCCGCTGGGCGGCGGCCAGCGGCGTCTCCTCGGCCCGGACGCCGCCCCCGGGGAGCTCCCAGCTCCAATCACGCAGCAGGTGGCGGTACTGCCGGACGAGCAGGACGTGGCGTTCATCCAGAAATGGCACAACCCCAACCGTGGCGCCGACCGCCAGCACCGGATAGACGACTTCGCGGCCGTCGGGGAGGCGCCAGGCATCTTCGCGTAGCATCAGGCGTCCGCGCCGGTAGGGGGACGACGATCGCAGCGGCGTCCACGACGACATGGCGCGCAGTATAACGCGCGGCGTTGACAGCCGCGGCCCCCGGGCCCTATTCTCATCAACACCATGTCGCGAGAGCCCCACATCGACGTCCTCATGAAGAAGCTGCTGCGGGTCGTCGAGGTGTCGCTGGGCGCCACCGACGCCGCGCGCGACGCGGTCCAGGAGATCCTGCGACGCGGCGCCGACACCGGCATCTTCTTCGCGGGGAGCCGGAGCCGCGGCAATCCGTCGTTCGAGCTGACGGGGCAGGACCGAGAGTTCCTGCGCGCGGTCTCCATCCGCCCCGACCGCTGATCGATGCGGCTAGTCCTGGTCCTCGGGTGGGTGCTGGTCGTGCTCGCGCTCCTCTGGCCGCTGATCCGCCGCCGGCTGGCCACCGCTCGTGCCCGCTACTCCAGCTTGCCGGATAAGCTCGTCAAGGACCCCGTCTGCCGCGTCTATCTTCTTCGCTCGCGCGCGATCCGCTCAGAGCTGCACGGCGAGCCTGTGTACTTCTGCAGTGTGGAGTGCGCCCGTCAGTTCGAGCGCTCGGGAGCATGAGCGGATCCCACCCCGATCCCTATCGAGAGGCCGACGCTCAGCCTGACCCCCAGCAGCTGGTGGCTGCCCTGGAGGTCCGGGGCCGCAACGCCAACCACGCCCGACTGACCCGGCGCTTTCTGGCCTTCACCGGTGTGGGGCTGGGAGACGTGGTGCTAGAGGTGGGCTGTGGCACCGGCGTGGTGCTCCGCGCGCTGGCCGCCCGGGTCGGCCGTCGCGGGCGGGTGGTGGGCGTGGATCCGAGCCGGAGCCTGCGCGCGGCGGCCGCTCGTATCTTACGCGGCCACCCCCGCCGTCGCGCCATCACGGTGCGCGCGGGGGACGGCGCGCGATTGCCCTTCCCCGCGGACCGGTTCGACGCGACGCTGGCGGTGACGGTGCTGCTCCACGTGGCCGATCCGCTGGCGGTGGTGAAGGAAATGGTGCGGGTGACCCGCCCGGGGGGCGTGGTGGCGGTGCAGGATCAGGACTTCGGCACCGTGGCTCTCACCCATCCCGACCGCCCGCTCTCCACGCGCATCCTGGAGGGTGTGGCGGGGCGGATGTACGAGGAGCCCTGGAGCGGGCGGCGCCTGCCCGGCTTACTGCGCGGGGCCGGGCTGGAACATGTCCGTCTGCAGACCGAGGTGTTCCAGGACACCACGCTGGAGCCGTACACGAAGCGCTTCCTGGAGCGCCGGGCCGAGAATGCGGTGCGCTTCGGCCTCGTCGATCCGCCGGCCGCCCAGCGCTGGCTCGACGCCATCACCGCCATGGTCGCCACCGGCGCGTTCGTGCTGACCGTGAACTACTACGGCGCCGTCGGGGTGAAGCCGCGACGGGCGCGCGCGTGAGGCTCCTCGCGGCCCTCCTCCTCGCCGCGCTCGCGGGGCCGGCCAACGAGGCGCGACCCGCGGCGGCGAGCCGACCCGTGTTCGACGGGACACGGGCCCTCCGCGACGTCGAGCGCCTGGTGGCCATCGGCCCTCGCCCCGCCGGCTCACCGGCATCCGCGCGGGCCCGGCAATACATCGTGACCGAGCTGGAGAAAGCCGGGCTGCGCGCCCGCGTCGAGCCCTTCGAGGCCCAGACGCCTCACGGTCGCCTGTCCATGGCCAACGTGGTCGGCGTGGTGCCCGGCCGACGCCCCGAGGCGATCCTGGTGGGTGGCCACTACGACACCAAGTGGTTCTCCGACATTCACTTCGTGGGCGCCAACGACGGGGGCTCGAGCACGGCCCTGCTCCTGGAGCTGGCCCGCGCGCTCCAGGGCACAAACCCGGAGTACTCGATCTGGATCGCCTTCTTCGACGGCGAGGAGGCGCGCGAGACGTGGACGGATCGGGATAGCCTCTACGGCTCCCGACGCATGGCCGCGGAGCTGCGGCGTACCGGCCGGCTGCCCCGCGCGGTGATCGTCGTGGACATGATCGGCGACCGTGACCTCGGCATCCGCCGCGAGGGCTTCTCGACGCCCTGGCTCACCGAGCTCGTCTGGGGCAGCGCGGCGCGGCTCGGGCACCAGGCGCACTTCCTCGCCGACCAGCTCGCCGTGGAGGACGACCACGCCCCCTTCCTCAAGGCTGGCGTCCCGGCTGTCTTGCTGATCGACTTCGACTTCCCGCCCTGGCACACGGCGGCCGACACCCTCGACAAGGTCTCGGCCCGCAGCTTACAGATCGTGGGGGAGGTGGTCCTCGACGCGCTGCTGGTGGTGGCGGCGCGCCTGGCCAAAGGCGACAGCCGACCGGGAGCGCGGTAGAATCCCGCCATGCCCCGCGTGCGCGAGATCGAGGATCCTGGCGACGATCCCATCCTGAGGGAGACCTTCGCCCGCGAGCAGGAGGCCTTCGGCTTCGTCCTCAACACCACCAAGGTCCAGGCCCACCGGCCCGGCATCATGCGCGCGGCCAAGGCGCTGTCGGCCGCGGTGGAGAAGTCGGCCCTGCTGGGGCCGGAGCTGCTGGCCCTTGTCTACCTGCGCGTGGCTCTCATCAACGGCTGCCCCTTCTGAATTGACATCAATGCATCCCGGGGGATGCAAGCCGGCGCCTCGGAGGAAAAGATCCGCCAGATCGAGCGGGCCGCCACCAGCCCCCTCTTCGCCGACCGGGAGCGGGTGGCGCTCGAGTTTGCCGAAGCGATGACCGTGACGGGCCAGAAGGTGAGCGACGAGCTCTTCGCCCGCGTCCGCCGGCACTTCTCGGAGCCGGAGGTCGTCGAGCTCACCGCCGCCGTCGCGCTGGAGAACTTCCGCAGCCTGTTTAACGTAGCCTTGGGCATCGAAGCCCAGGGCTTCTGTCTGCTCAAGAAACCGCGGTAGTTGGCGGGCCTACCCCTCGGGGGTCTGCCTCGCCGGGTGTGCAGGGTGCGACGTTTCGCGGCGCCGCCTCCTGCCACCCCGCACCCCAGCCGCACCCGGTTCCCGAGGGCCCATGAGCTCGTTCACGATCTCTCGCACCGTCTGCCGAGGCGCATAGCGCCGCCGCGCCTTCCACCCGTCGTACTCGCTGACTCGCACAAGGATCTTGCCGCCCACCCGGTAGCACGGCAGGGGATCGGCGAGGTCCGCGATGCAGGCCCTCAGAGAGCGCACGCTGAGACCGCTGTAGCCCGCCAGAGCACGCAGGCTTAGGTAAGGGTCCAACATCGTCACTACCTGGACCGAGGTGGCACCCAGGCGCTCAGGCGTGGCGTCTGACGGGCTCCGCGCCTTCATGTAAGTCCGGCGCTCGGTCGAGGCGCTGGCCCCCGGGGGCACTTGACAAGGGGTTTGTGCCTGGTTACACGATCTGGCTCGGCCGGAGGCCCGGGTGTCGCGGCTCTCGCGAATGCTTTGTGTGCGCTGTGGCGATGGCGCGGTCCATCGCCGCGGCCGACGGTGAAAATCCACGGCCGCCTGACCGGCGAGGAAGCACCGGAGCTGCGCGGGGGTCCCCGGGCGGCCCGTCATCGATCTGACCGATCTGCAGTCGGCCGATCGAGAGGGAGTGCGCGTGTTGCGAGAGTTGCGTGCGAACGGGGTCACGCTCATCGCCGCCTCTCCGTACATTCAGCTCCTTCTCGCACATGAGACAGGCACATACCGCCAGCGGCGACGAGGCCGGCGAGGATCCCTCGGGGGGAACCGTATGACGACAGGCACCGACCCGCAGCGCCAGTGGGCACTGCTCGTCTGCATCTGCCTGCTGGGCCTTGGGCTCGTTGCGCCGGTGGCGCGCGCGGCGGGGCAGGACCCGCTCCCGTCCTGGAACGACGGCCCAACGAAGCAGGCGATCCTCGCGTTCGTCCAGAAGGTCACGGACAAGAACGGGCCCGACTTCGTCCGCCCGGCCGACCGCATCGCCACCTTCGACAACGACGGCACGCTGTGGGCCGAGCAGCCGCTGTATTTCCAGTTCATCTTCGCCCTGGATCGCGTCAAGGCTCTCGCGCCACAGCATCCCGAGTGGAAGGACAAGGAGCCATTCGCGTCGCTGCTCAAGGGCGATCTGAAGGGCGCGCTCGGCGGCGGCGAGAGGGCGCTCCTGGAGATCGTCGCCGCCACGCATTCCGGCATGACGACCACCGAGTTCGACCAGATCGTGAAGGACTGGCTGGCCACGGCGCAGCATCCGAAGTTCAAGCGGCCCTACACCGATCTCGTCTACCAGCCGATGCTCGAGCTGCTCGCCTATCTGCGCGCGAACGGCTTCAAGACGTTCATCGTCTCCGGCGGCGGCGCGGAATTCATGCGGGTGTTCGCCGAACGAGTCTATGGCATTCCGCCGGAGCAAGTCATCGGCAGCACGGGCAAGCAGAAGTTCGAGCTGCGAAGCGGCAGGCCGGTGCTGGTGAAGCTGCCCGCCGTCGACTTCGTGAACGACAAGGACGGCAAGCCCATCAGCATCCAGAAGGTCATCGGCCGCCGGCCCATCGCCGCGTTCGGCAATTCCGACGGCGACCTGCAGATGCTCCAGTGGACTGCCGCCGGCGAGGGCGCGCGATTCTGCCTCTACGTCCACCACACCGACGCCCGGCGCGAATGGGCCTACGACCGTCAGTCGAGCATCGGCCGCCTGGACAAGGGTCTCGATGAAGCGCAGTCCAGGGGCTGGACGGTCGCGGACATGAAGCGCGACTGGGCGATCGTCTTTCCGTTCGAGAAGAAGTGACGGTTCGAGCGCGCGAATCCACCGTCAACATAAAGGAGGGACAAGCAGATTCCGGTCATTCGCGTCGTCGTGCCATCCCTGGCGGCACTCGCGGTCGCCCTCTGGCTGGTCGTCCCGACGCCGGCGGTCGCCCAGCCGAAGAAGCCCAACATCGTCATCATCTGGGGCGATGACATCGGCCAGTCCAATATCAGCGCCTACTCGCACGGCGTGATGGGCTACAGGACGCCCAACATCGACCGCGTCGCGAGGGAAGGCATGATGTTCACCGATTACTATGCCGAGCAGAGCTGCACCGCCGGCCGCGCGTCGTTCATCACCGGCCAGTCCGGCTTGCGCACCGGCCTCACCAAGGTCGGGTTGCCGGGCGCCGAGCTGGGCCTGCGGAAAGAAGACCCGACGATCGCCGAGCTGCTCAAGCCGCTCGGCTACGCCACCGGGCAGTTCGGCAAGAACCACCTGGGCGACCGCAACGAGTTCCTGCCGACGGTCCACGGCTTCGACGAGTTCTACGGCAACCTCTACCACCTGAACGCCGAGGAAGAGCCGGAGCTGCCGGACTACCCGAAAGACCCCGCCTTCCGCGCCAAGTTCGGACCACGCGGCGTCATGGACTGCAAGGCGTCGGACACGGACGACGCGACCGTGGAGCCGCGCTTTGGAAAGGTCGGCAAGGAGGTATGCAAGGACACCGGCCCGCTGACCAAGCAACGGATGCTGACGATCGACGACGACATCGCCAACCGGGCCGTGGATTTCATCCAGCGGCAGCACAAGGCGGGCAAACCGATCTTCGTCTGGGTGAACTTCACCCATATGCATTTCCGCACCCACACCA
>JBOHPM010000055.1:0-11225 GCA_050731715.1 Candidatus Rokuibacteriota bacterium | reverse complement strand
GGTGTAAGGTATCGGCCCAGCCGCAGACACGGACTACGAACCGCCGCGGCCTCGCCGGGCGGGAGGAGGCGACAATGCGACTCGCTGTGTCTCTCGGGGCAACCCTCACCTTGCTGCTCGGCCTCGCCGCAGGCGCGCCGGCGCAGACCCGCGAGCTCGTCATGGGCAACGTCAATCCGCCCAAGCACGGCACCTCCCAGGCCGCGCAGCAGTTCGCCGACAAGCTCGCCGAGCTCACGCAGGGGAAGGTCAAGGTGGTCCACCACCACTCCGGCACCCTGGGCGGCGAGCGCGAGGTCGCCCAGAACATCCAGCTCGGCACCGTCGACCTCGGTCCCATCACCACGGCACCCCTGTCGACCCTCGTGCCCGAGATGTCGGCCTTCCAGCTCCCCTACATCTTCCGCGACTACCAGCACGTGTACGCCGCGCTCGACGGCGGCGACGTCATCCGCAAGTACTACGAGGGCGTGCTGGACAAGAAGGGCTTTTACCTGATCGGGTTCATCGCCGCCGGCTATCGCGGCATCTACGGCCACTACCCGATCAACTCGGTCGCTGACGTCAAAGGCAAGAAGATCCGCGTCCAGGAGGACAAGATCCTGGTCGCGACCTTCAAGGCGCTGGGGATGATCTCGACGCCGATCGCCTTCCCGGAAGTTGCCACTGCCTTGCAGACGAAGGTGATCGAGTTCGCCGAGGGCGGGATCAACACCTTCTACCACAACAAGTTCTACGACATCGTCAAGCACGTGGCCGACGTCCGCCACACCCACCAGGCGATCGCCTTCATCATGGCCAAGAGCACGTGGCAGAAGCTCGATCCGCCCACGCAGAAGACGATTGCCGAAGCCTGGGAGCACGCCCGCCAGTTCAATCGCAAGTTCATCCTCGACGAGGACAAGACGATCCAGGAGCAGGTGCGGGCCAGGGGCGTGGCCATCACCAAGCCCGACGCCACCCCGTTCCGGGAGGCGACGAAGAACGTCTACGAGGAGTTCTTCGCCACGCCGGTCGGCAAGGACACGCGGAAGATCGTCGACTACATCCTCTCGATCAAGTAGCGCGTGCCCGCGCTCGATCCCCCCCAGGGCGTCGCGGACCGGCCGCTCGACCGCCGCGGCGCCCGTTTCTACGCCGGCCTCGGGCTCCTCGCCGGCGCCGTCCTGGCCGCGATGACGCTGGCGGTGTTCGTCCAGGTCGTCTTCCGGTTCATCGGTCGCACTGGCTTCGATGGCCTGGACGAGGTGCCCCGCTATCTTTTCGTGTGGCTGGTGATGATTGGAGCGGCGGCGGCCATGCACCGCGGCGAGCACACTGCGCTCGACTTCTTCGCGATGAAGCTCCCGCCGCGGGGGCGCGCGCTGGTCGCCGTGGTGACCCACGCCGCCGGCATCGCGCTCTTCCTATCGATGATCAAGACGAGCCTGGTGCTGGTGCCGAACGCCCACCTCCAGATCAGCGCCGGGCTCGGCCTCCCGCTCGGCTACGTCTATGCCGCCGTGCCCGTCGGCGCCGTGCTCATCATCCTCCCCATGGCCTGGCGCCTCGGCGCCGCGCTGCGTGACCTGTGGCAGAGACCCTCCTGATCGTCTTCGTCGCCTTCGTCATCCTCGGGATGCCGATCGGCATCGCCCTGGGGGTGGGCACCCTGGCCGCGGCCCTGCTCTACCCCACGCTGAACCCGATCGTCATCCCCTCGCGGTTCGTGGCCCTGCTCTCCGATTCGTTCATCATCCTGGCCGCGCCGCTCTTCATCCTGGCCGGCAACGTCGCTGCGCGGAGCGGCGTGGCCCGCGCCATCATTGATCTCGCCACCGTCCTCGTCGGCCGGTTCCGCGGCGGGCTCGCCTACGTGAACATCGTGGACAGCATGATCTTCGGGGGGATCTCGGGCTCCGCGGTGGCGGACGTCTCGGCGCTGGGCACGTTCCTCATTCCCCAGATGGTGCGGAAGGGCTACGACCGCGACTTCGCCACGGTGCTGACGATCTGCACGGCGATCATGGCCCCGATCATCCCGCCGTCGATCGTGGCAGTGATCTACGCCTGGATGGCCGACGAGTCGGTGGCGGCGATCTTTGCCGGCGGCTATGTGCCCGGCCTGCTCGTCGCCATCGGTATGGCCGTGCCGACGTTCGTGATCGCCCGCCGCCGCAACTACCCGCGCGAGCCGCGACCCACGCTGCGGACCTTCGGCACGGCTCTGTGGAATGCGCTGCCCGGCATGATGATCCCGGTGATCATCATGGGTGGGATCCTCCTGGGCTGGTTCACGCCGACCGAGGCGGCGGCCGTCGCCGTCGTCTACGCGCTCCTCGTCCCGCCGCTGTTCTACCGGGAGCTTGCCTGGGGCGACCTGCCGGGCATCTTCGCCGACTCCGCCCGCCTGTCCGGCGTGATCGGCCTCATCATCGGGCTGGTGGGCGCCTTCGGCTGGGTCCTGACCTATTCGAAGTTTCCGCTGCGGGTCGCCAACGCGATCGGAATCGTGGCGCCGACGTGGTGGCTGTTCATGATGTTCGTCATCGTGCTCTACGTGTTCCTGGGGACGTTCCTCACGCCTTCGGAGATCATCCTCGTCACCGTGCCCGTGCTCCTCCCTGGCGCTCAGGCCCTCGGCATCCATCCCATCCACTTCGGGATGGTCTGCGTCATCGCCTCCGCGGTCGGCCACGTCACGCCGCCGGTCGGGCTCTGCCTGTTCCTGGGCATGGCGATCAGCGGCCTGCCCATGGAGAAGCTCGTGAAGCCGCTCGTTCCCTTCCTCATCGCCATCATCGCGGTCCTCTTCATCGTGGCCTTCGTGCCGGAGACCGTGCTGCTGGTACCTCGCCTGCTCGGCTTCATCAAGTGACGGGCGGGCGGGCGTTGTAGATCGGGCTGCCGCCGTCGCGATACGCCTCCAGCACGCTCACCGCCTCGGTCCGCCTCACGTCGCGCACGATGGTGATGCCGCGGTCGGCCAGATAGACGTACGACTCGGCGAAGACGGGGCCCTCATCGAAGCCGACCGCCACGGCATCGTCGCGAGTGGCCGCCATGACCACGCGGCTCACGCCGCTGTACAGGGTCGCGCCCAGGCACATGGCGCAGGGCTCGCAGCTCGTCACCAGCTCATGGGCGGTGAGGCCGGGTGCCGCGAGCGTGAATGACCCCACCCGGCGCTGGGCGAGCATGATCGCCATCACCTCCGCATGCAGGACACAGTTCTGTAGCCGGGTGACACTGTTGACGCCGGCCGCGACGAGGCGGCCTGACTCGCGCTCGAAGATCGCGGCGCCGAAGGGACCTCCGGTGTCGCGCGCGACGTTCTCGCCGGCCAGCCGGATGACCAGCGCCATCTTCTCGTCGTCGCCGCGATAGATCCCGCCGGACCGGGTCACCTCGCCGACCCAGGCGGGGACGTCGATCATCAGCCGAGGAGCCGGCCCCGGGTTCCTCACGACACCCCGAAGAGGTCGCGCAGCCACCGCGCGACGTCGGCGATCTCCTCGGCGCACACGGCGTGCGGCATGGGGTACTCGTGCCACTGCACGCCGTAGCCCAGGCCCTCGAGCGCCGCCCGGGCGCGCCGGGCGCGGGCCAGCGGGATCACCGCGTCGTGGGTGCCGTGGGCCAGGAAGATGGGCGCGTCGCGATTGGCCGGGCTCGCCTCGGCGGCCAGCGTGCCGGCCAGGGGCAGGAAGCAGGACAGCGCAAGGACGCCGGCCAGGCGCTCGCCGTGGCGCAGCCCCGTGTGCAGGGCCATGGCGCCGCCCTGCGAGAAGCCGGCCAGCACGATACGGTCGGCCGGCACCCCGCGCGCCTTCTCGTGCGCCACGAGCGCCTCGATCTGATCCTGTGAGGCCCGCACGCCGGCCTCGTCCTCCCGCCGTTCGCCGCCGTCGTCGCGGACGTCGTACCAGGCGCGCATCACCATGCCCCGGTTGATCGTCACCGGGCGCGGGGGCGCGTGGGGGAACACGAAGCGCACGGGCAGCGTGATCGGCAGGGCGAGCTCGGGCACGATCGGTTCGAAGTCGTGGCCGTCGGCGCCCAGGCCGTGCATCCAGATGACGGTCGCCTGCGGCGCCCGCCCCGTCTCGACCTCGACGGTCTCCAACCGCTCAGCCACGGGCTGGCCCGATCAGGCGCTGGCGAAGCGGGGCAGGACCTTCTCCCCGAACAGGCGCATGGAACGAAGCACCGCGGCCTGATCCACCATGCCGCGGGAGAACGAGCCCATGAAGTGCGTGATCCCGAGGGCCTCATGGTGGGCGCGGATCTTGTCCGCGACCTCCTCGGCGTCGCCCACGATCGCCGCCTGGTCCAGGGCTTGCTCGTCGGTCAGGGCCAGGAGGTTCTCGCGCACGCGCCGGTAGAACTTGTACTGGTCCGGGGGCACACCTTCAGCATCGGCGATGAGCCCGGCCTGGGTCGCGAAGAACCAGCGGATCGGCTCGCGCACGTCTTCGCGCGCCCGGCGTGAGGAGTCGGCGACGTAGATGATCTTGTTCATGGCGATCTCGGCTCCGGGGGCGCTACCGTGGGCCTGTCGCCACTCCTCCTGGTAGGCGTCGTAGTTCTTTCTCAGGATGTCCCAGGGCGTGAACGACGGCGCCGTGAGGATCTTGTAGCCGCGGCGGGCGGCGAGCCGGTACGTGTCGGGCGACACCGCCGCCGTCCACAGTGGCGGGTGGGGCTGCTGCACGGGCCGGGGGAACACGGCGACTCCCGGCACCCGGTAGAACTGCCCCTCGAAGGTCACCCGCTCCTCGGTCCACGCGCGGCGGATCACCTCCATGCACTCGTCGAACCGCTCACGGGTGTGCTCCATCGAGATGCCCAGCCCGACGAACTCCTTGGGCTGATAGCCCCGGCCCAGCCCGAACTCGAGGCGTCCGCCCGACAGGATGTCGACCATGGCCCACTCCTCGGCGATGCGCAGCGGGTGCGCGAAGGGTGCGATGACAACCGACGTCCCGATGCGCGCCCGGGTCGTCTCGCGGGCGATGGCCGCGGCCAGGATGCCCAGCGACGGGCAGATGCCGTACACCGAGAAGTGGTGCTCGGCCAGCCAGACGGCGTCGAAGCCCACGGCTTCGGCCAGACGGGCCTCGTCGAGGGCATGGGCATACACCTCGGCGTGCGTCTGCGTCTCGCGCAGCGTGAGCAGGAGCTGAAGGGAAAACTTCATAGACCGGGAGTGTACGGCAGCAGGCTCCCGGGTGTCCACGACCTCACGCTACCGTGGCGCGACTCAGGTGGCCGGGGTGAGCTGGCTCTCGTGCAGGACCGTGCCGGCGAGGTCGCGGTGGCTCACGGTCATGGCCTGGGTGCGACCATCGATGCGGATCTGGCCGACGTAGAGGCCGCCCTCGGTTGGCGGCGTGTTGATGCGGCCGCTCGGGGTCCGGGTGAAGACGACCCGGGGCCCGAACGTGTTGTCGAGCTCGGCCGGTCCGAAGCCCCCGGCGTGGAGTGGTCCCGAGACGAACTCGTAGAACGGCGCGAAGTCCGTGAACTGGGCCCGGTCGGGCTGGTAGTGGTGAGTGGCGCAGTAGTGAACGTCGGCGGTGATCCAGAGGACGTTGTGGATGTCGTTGTGCTTGATGAAGCGCAGCAGGTCGGCGATTTCCAGCTCCCGCCCGAGCGCCGGCCCATCGCCCTGGGCCACCGCCTCCGACCCCCATTTGCGACGCGCGTCGTGATAGACGACCAGACCCAGCGGCATGTCGGCGGCGATGACCTTCCAGGTGGCCCGCGAGCTGAGCAGCGCGCGCTTGAGCCATTGGGCCTGGGCCGCCCCCAGGATGCGGGCCTCGTCGGTGAGCACGGTGTGGCGGTTCTCCGTGTTCGGCCCGCGATAGCTGCGCATGTCGAGCAGGAAGAGGTCCAGGAGCGGACCGCGGCGGACAGCACGGTACACCCGCTCGTGCTCCTGCGGCTCGACGGCGATCGGCGTGAACTCGAACATGGCGCGCTTGGCCCGGGCGGCCAGCACCGCGCAGCTTTTCACCGTATAGCGGTCGTCGTCCAGGATGCGCTCGGGGAACCAGTTGTCGGTGACCTCGTGGTCGTCCCACTGGACGTACTGGGCGACCTCGGCCCCGAAGCGCCGGACGTGGGGGTCCATGAAGTTGTAGGTGTAGTTTCCGCGAAACTCGTCCAGCGTCTCTGCCACCTTGGCCTTGGCCGCCGTCGTGAGGTTCTTCCAGACTCCCCCGCCCGGCAGCGTCACCTCGGCGTTGATGGGATTGTCGGCGTAGATCATGTCGCCGCAGTGCACGAAGAAGTCGGGGATGAGCCCGCGCATGGTCTCGTAGATCTTCATGCCGCCCCACTCGGCGTTGATGCCCCAGCCCTGCCCGCCGGTGTCGCCCGACCACAGGAAGCTCACGTCACGCGCCTCGGCCGGCGCGGTCTTCAGCCGGCCGCTGACCGGCGCGCTCGCCGTCTTCAAGTCCCCGAGGTCCTGGAACACCACCCGGTAGAAGACCTCGCGTCCGGGCGGCAGATCCGTGAGAACGACCTTGGCCGTGTGACCCGTCTCGGGCAGCGCGGCGGGGCCGATCAGGCGCCGAGCGCCGCTGAAGCGCTCGTCGAGCCCGTATTCCACCCGCATCCGCGCCGGCCGGTCGGTCGCGCTCCAGATCACCGCGGTCGACTGCGTCACGTCCCCGCTCTGCACGCCCCAGGGCACGGCCGGGCGCGAGGCCTCCGACGGCTGTGCCCCGACAGGCGCGCGAAGCCACACGGGCGCGGCGAGGGCTCCACCGGCAACGAAGCCGGTCGTAAGGAAGCGGCGGCGGCTCACCATGGTTTGATCCGCGCGCCTGCGCGACGCATTCCTGGCCTCGCCGCGCGTCCGAGCCGTGCTCGAGGCGGACGGCGGGGCTGTCACTCGGGAGTAAGACGCGGCCGGCAATACCGGAGCAGCTTCAACGGGAGCTCAGATTCCGGCGGTCGGGCAGCTCAACAGGCTGGCCGTGCGGGGTCGCGCGAGCGGCGCGATCCCACTCGTCCTTGCGGGCCTGGAGCGCCTCGGCGAGCACCAGGCCCTTGTCGGTCACGAGCTTCTCCAGGGCCTCGAGCCAGTGCGCGTAGTAGCCGTGGCCGTCGTCGGCCTCGCCGCGGATGCGGGCGGCGGCGATCGCGGTGGCCAGACGCTCGGCGAATTCCTTCCACGCGAAAAGGCCGCGCTCGTGGAGCAGCACCGCCATGGCAAAGGCCTGGGCCTCCCACGGCTCGCGGAAGACCGGCCCCGCGGCGTCGTGGGGTAGGCTGGGCAGCGCATCGAGACCGGTGGGGCGGCTCATGCGGGGTCCAGGTAATCGTCGAAGAGGTCGACGTAGATGCGGTCGCGCTCGGGCGCCTGGGATCCCCAGATCTCGCGAGCGGCGAAGCGCACGCTGTAGCAGTGTTGCGGCTTGGGACCCGTCTCGGCCGCGTGAGTGTCGGGAAACACCCAGACTCCGTGGTCCTCGGCGATGACGCCGCGCTTGCCACGCGCGTAGCGAGGCAGCCGGGTGTGACCGGGCGGATTGATGTTACGCGTGACGACGTGCTCACCCGGCCGGAAACGGGCCGGCACCTCGGTGGCGACCCGAGCGTTCCGGCCGTGCCGCAGCACCCGCTCCACGTTGGCGGCATCGAGGACCCGGAGGCTCCCGGAAGGCGGGCGAGCGGCGGCGCTGGCGGCGGGCGAGCGGCCGGCCACGCGCGCGTCGATCTCCCCACGCGTCACCAGCCCCTTGTCCTCCAGCAGCTTCTCGAGCCCCCACAGCCAGTGCTCGTAATAGGATGTTGCCAGGTACTCCGCCGGCGGCATCTGCTCGCGGGCAAAACGGCCCATGTCAAGGTTCCATTTCCCCAGAAAGCCGGTCGCCACCGTGAGGGCGAAGGCGCGCCGCTCCCACTCGTGATGGAAGGCCGGCTCGTCCTTCTCGGGAACGACGGGCCCCAGGCCGTGCATCCCTCCCAGGTCGTGCACCCCGTTCATCGCTGCCCTGCCCGGGCCGGCGGCTCCACCCTGGCCGTGCCGATCATGGCGTCGCGCGTGACCAGCCCCGCCAGCTCGTCCTCGCTCATGCCTTCCGTTCCGGGCGGCCGCTCGGGCAGGACCATGTAGCGCACCTCGGCGGTGGAGTCCCAGATCCGGATCTCCACGTCCCCGGGCAGCGTCAGACCGAACTCCTTCAGCACGCCGCGGGGGTCGAGCACGGCCCGCGAGCGATAGGGCGCCGACTTGTACCAGACAGGCGGCAGGCCGAGCACGGCCCAGGGGTAGCACGAGCACAGCGTGCACACGACGATGTGGTGCACGGTGGGCTTATTTTCGAGGACGACCAGCTTGTCCGTCTGCCGGCCGACAAAGCCGAATCCCGCGATGGCGGCGGTCCCGTCCTCCAGCAAGCGCCGCTTGAAGGCGGGATCGACCCAGGCCCGGGCCACGACCCTGGCTCCGTTGCGGGGCCCGACCTTGGTCTCGTATGTGTCGATCAGGATGTCGAGCGCCGCCGGGTCGACCAGGCGCTTCTCGATCAGCAACGACTCCAGGGCCTTGACCCGGAGCTGGAGATCCGAGAGGGGCGCGCCATGCTCATCCGGATGCTCGTGTTCGTGCTCGTCGGTCATGCCCGTTAGTCTATCCGACCGGGGGGCGATGCTGCGCCCACGGCCTGGCCTTCTCGAACGCGGCCGCGGCCCGCAGCACGGTGGCATCGGCAAAGCGGCGCCCCACGATCTGCAGCCCGATGGGCAGGCCGTCCCGGGTGAAGCCGCAGGGCACCGTGGCCGCTGGCTGCCCGGTCATGTTGAACGGAAACGTGAACGCGCTGCCGGCTTCGCGGTCGACGGGCTTGCCGTCCACCTCGGTCGGCCAGAGGATCCCGAGCTCGAACGCGGCCGTGGCCACGGCGGGACAGAGCAGCAGGTCCCAGCGCTCGAAGAAGGTGCGGGCCTGCTGCCACCAGGCCAGGCGATCGAACCAGGCCTGAACGTACCGGGTTGGCGGGCTCTTGAGCAGCTCCTCGATCAGCGGCAACAGCCCGGGATCGATCTCGTCCCGGCGGTCGAGGAACGGGGCCAGGCGCGCCGCGATGCCGCCCAGAAAGATGAAGCGCCAACACTCCCAGGGTGAGGGCCAGCCGGGATCGACCGCGTCCACGACACAACCCAGGTCCCTGAACGCGCGCGCGGCGCGGGCCGTCGCCTCGCGCACCTGCGGATCGACCGCCGGCGCGAACCCCAGGGTGTCGCTATAGGCCACGCGCAGCCCCTTGAGGCTGCCGCGCAGCGCCTTGACGTAGTCGGCGCCGTCGGCCGGCAGCGAGTACTGGTCGCGCTCGTCGGGGCCGGCGCAGGCGTTCATCATGAGCGCGGCATCTTGCACCGTCCGGGTCATCGGCCCGACGTGCGACACGCTCCAGGTCCCACCGTGCGGGTGGATCGGCCAGCGGCCATAGGAAGGCTTGTGGCCGACGATTCCACAAAAGGCGGCCGGTTTGCGGATCGAGCCGCCCCCGTCGGTTCCCACGGCCAGGGGCCCCAGGCCCGCGGCCACGGCGGCCGCGGCGCCGCCGGATGACCCCCCCGGCGTCCGCTGCAGGTTCCAGGGATTCCGGGTCACCCCGAAAATCAGGTTGTCGGTGACGCCGACCCAGCCGAAGGTGGGCGTGTTGGTCTTGCCGATCAGGATAGCGCCGGCGGCCTTCAGCCGTGCGACCGTGGGGGCGTCCGCGGTGGGGACGTTGTCGCGGTAGAGCGGTGTGCCGAACGTCGTGCGCACCCCCTTGGTGATGACGAGATCCTTCACCGAAAACGGCACGCCATGCAGCGGGCCGAGCTTGGCGCCCTTCCGCGTGAGGGCGCGCTCGGCAGCCCGGGCCGCCCGCCGCGCGCCGTCGGCATCGACGGTGACGTAGGCGTTGAGCATCGCCAGCTTCTCGATGCGGGCGAGCGTCGCGTCGACCACCTCCACGGGCGAAATCTTCTTGCGCCTGATCGCCACCGCCACCTCGGCGGCCGTCATCCAGCACAGCTCACTGGCCATCCGCGCCTCCCCGGTCTATCCTGCCCCTTCTAACGCCGGCGCGCCCCCCCGGGCGCGCCCATCCCATCGCGAGGAGGCAATGATGGCCGAAACCGAGATGTACCGGAAGGGGGCCGAGATGCGGCGGCGGCTGGCCGGCGACGCCTGGGTCGAACGGACCGCCAGGACGAGCTACGCCGATCCCATCATGAAGCAATTCATCGACTTCGCGACCGAGCACGTCTTCGGCGCGCTGTGGACGCGCCCCGGGCTCGATCTCAAGACGCGGGCCCTCATCTGCGTGATCTCCGACGCCGCCACCCACCAGCTTCCCGAGCTGAATATCCACCTCCGGATGGCGCTCCGCCAGGGCTGGAAGGAAGAAGAGCTGACCGAGGCGCTGCTCCAGCTGTTCGGGTACCTGGGCGCGCCGGCAGTGCGCGAGGCGATGCTGACTGCGACCAAGACCTTCGCCGAGGTACGGGCCGAGGCGAGGGGCTAGGCGCTAGGCGGGCGCGGACAGGCGGAGGCGCACGCGTTCGACCTGCTCGTGGAAAGGCCGGCCGCCCGGCGAGGTCATCGGCGTCTTGTCGGCCAGGCTCGTGTGCAGTTCCACCAGAATCGGGCCCTCGGCCTCGAGGATGGCGGGCAATCGCCGCCGAAACTCCTCCAGCCCACTGATGGCGAAGGCGCTGCGGTAGCCGGCGCCCTTGGCCATGGCCACGAAGTCCACGGTGAGCCCACCGGGCGTCTCCTGCGAGCCCGACGTGTGGTAGACCCCGTTCTTGAAGACGAGGTGGACGAGATTGCGTGGCCGGGCGCCGGCGATGGTGGCCAGTGACCCGAGCTGCATGAGCAGCGAGCCGTCGCCGTCGAACACGATGACCCGTCGGTCGGGCCGGGCCAGCGCCAGGCCCAGGCCCAGCGCCGAAGCGCCACCCATGAAGCCCGCGCAGCTGACGGAGAGATCGTCGGGGGCGATGTCGCGCCAGGCCGGCGCCGTGGTCATGGTGGGCACGCAGATGGCCTCCCCGCGCGCCCCGGCGATCGCTCGCAGCACGTCCTCGGGCTTCATCGCCATCGCCTACTCGCTCGTGTTCCGGATCGTCGCGCGACCCTTGTCGACCACGCGGCCGTCGCGGAAGCGGACCTGGATGAGGGCGTGTCGGCTGTCCCCGTCGCGCAGCATGCGCCACTCGTACATCGTCAC
>JBOHPM010000054.1:0-11258 GCA_050731715.1 Candidatus Rokuibacteriota bacterium | reverse complement strand
CGAGGTGCTCTCTGCCCTCGAGCCGGCGCTCGCCGTCTATCGACGAGGGAGGGGAGAGACTCGCGGCCAGGTCCGTAACGCCGCGCGGCGGGCCCTGGACGCGCTGCGGCCCGACCGCGTCGAGCCAATTGTGAAGGTCCTCGATGACGTGGCGACATACGAGTGGCCGCGAGCGGCACGCTGCGCCGAGCGACGTGTCGCGGTCTTCGAGGCGGCTGCCGCGTGTCACCCACTGCTCGACGCCAGCGCCGGCGGCGCACTCCTGGCCACTGCGTACGCGCCGCCTCCCGCAGACCACGCGGCGGCCGTCGCGTGCCTCTACGCCGACTACCCGGAGTTCCACCGCCTGGTGGCCTTCCCCTCCGACTACACGGCCGAAGCGTTGCGGGCCGACTACGACCGGGCCCAGGCTCAGGCGCTGCTCTACTCGGCCACGCGGGTGACCGTCGAGGCCGGGCGCGACTTCAAGCACATCCTGCGCTACGCGCGGCTGGCCCGGCTGCTCCACCGCGTCGAGCAAATCCCTGGCAAAGGAGCCGGCCGCGAGCCGCTGTCCGGGGAGCCCTGCCGGAAGCCCGCGCGGCGCCCGCGCCGCCCGTCCGCCGCGGCGGTGATCGCCGCCGGCGGCGGTTACCGCTTCGTGCTGGATGGCCCGAACTCGGTGCTGCGGCGGACGCGCGCCTACGGCGTGGACTTCGCGCGCTTTCTGGCCGCGCTGGTACGGCTCGGTGACTGGCGCCTTCGGGCCGAGATCGAGCTGCGCCGGGGCTGGCGCCCCTTCACGTTCACGCTGACCTCGGACGACGGCCTGGGAGCCGGGGCGACTGCGCCTGCCGAGTTCGACTCGAGCCTGGAAGAGGCGATCGCCCGAAAGTTCGGAAGGGAGCGAGAGGGTTGGTGCCTGGTGCGGGAAGGGGCGGTGCTCGACCTGGGAGGCAGCCTCCTGGTGCCGGACTTCGTGTTTCGCCACCAGGATGGGACCGAAGTGCTGCTCGAGATCGTGGGGTACTGGACCCCCGAGTACCTGGCCGATAAGCTGCACAAGCTCTCCGCGGTTCGCGGCGCAAATCTCATCGTTGCTGTGCCCCGTCGCCTGGCGGTGCGGGCGGGGCGCCTTCCGGCAGCGGTGCTGCCATTCAAACGCCGACTCCTGCTCAGGGATCTCCTCCCGCACCTGGAGGCGTTCCGCCGCCCACGCGTCCGGCCCTGAGGCCGGTGTATCATCCGGACAAAGGAGTCCGTCATGCCTGATGCCGTCATCGTCTCCACCGCGCGTACCCCGATCGGCCGTGCGTACCGTGGCGCTTTCAACAACACCCATGGCGCCGTGCTGAGCGGCCACGTCATCAAGCACGCCGTCGAGCGCGCCCGCCTGGAGCCGGGCGAGGTCGAGGACGTCATCCTGGGCTGCGCCATGCCCGAAGGGGCGACCGGTCACAACATCGCCCGGCAGGCGGCCATCAGGGCGGGGCTGCCCGTGACCACCGCCGGCGTCACCGTCAATCGGTTCTGCTCGTCGGGGTTGCAGACGATCGCCATGGCCGCTCACCGGGTGATCGTGGACCGCGTGCCCATCGTGGTGGCGGGCGGGCTGGAGTCGATCAGCCTCGTGCAGAACGAGCACATGAATCTGCACCGCTTCCGCGAGGCCTGGCTGGAAGAGTACCGGCCCTCGATCTACATGTCGATGATCGAGACGGCCGAAGTCGTGGCCAAGCGCTACTACATCACCCGCGAGCGACAGGACGAGTACGCCCTGGCCAGCCAGCAGCGCACCGCCGCCGCCCAGCGCGAGGGGCGCCTGGCCGCCGAGATCGTGCCGCTGCCCACGGTCAAGCTCGTCCAGGACAAGGCGCCGGGCGAGGTGCGCGAAGAAGCAGTCACGCTGACGCGCGACGAGGGCAACCGCCCCGACACGACGCTGGAGGGGTTGGGCGCGCTCAAGCCGGTGACGGGGGAGAAGGGCTGCATCACCGCAGGCAACGCCAGCCAGCTCTCCGACGGCGCTTCGGCGTGCGTGGTGATGGATGCCAAGCTTGCCGAGCGGCGCGGGCTGCAGCCGCTCGGGATCTTCCGCGGCTTCACCGTCGCCGCCTGCGAGCCCGACGAGATGGGGATCGGCCCCGTGTTCGCCGTACCCCGGCTGCTCGAGCGTGTCGGCAAGACCATGGACCAGATCGACCTCTGGGAGCTCAACGAGGCGTTTGCGGTGCAGGTCGTGTACTGCCGTGATCGGCTCGGTATCCCGATGGAGCGGCTCAACGTCGACGGCGGGGCGATCGCCATCGGGCATCCCTACGGCATGAGCGGCGCCCGGCTGACTGGCCACGCCCTCATCGAGGGCAAGCGGCGAGGGGCCCGGCACGTCGTGGTCACGATGTGCATCGGCGGGGGCATGGGGGCCGCGGGACTCTTCGAGGTCGCCTGACGGTGATCCGCTCGGTGCCCGGGCGCACGCCGCGCATCCATCCGGGAGCCTGGGTGGATCCGGCGGCCCAGGTCATCGGCGACGTGGAGATCGGCGAGGCCTCCAGCATCTGGCCCGGCGCCGTCGTGCGTGGCGACCAGGACAACTACATCCGCATCGGCCGCAACACCAACGTCCAGGACTGCTCCGTGCTCCACGTGACGCAGGAATATCCGTGTGTCGTCGGTGACAACGTCACCATCGGCCACCGCTGCGTGGTCCACGCGTGCACGGTCAAAGACAACGTTCGCATCGGCATCGGCGCCGTGGTGCTCGACGGCGCGGTCGTGGAGGAGTGGGCTCAGGTGGGCGCGGGCGCGCTGGTGCCGCCCGGCAAGGTGGTGCCCTCGGGCTGGCTCGTCATGGGCGTACCGGCCAAGCCGGTGCGCAAGATGAGCCAGGAGGAGCTCGACGACATCGCCCGCAACGCGGTGGATTACATCGAGCTGTGGCGGCGGGACTACGGCACCCGCTGACGCCTGAGCCGCGGCCCTATCCCGCCGGCTCTCCGGCGTTGACCGCGATGCACTGGCCCGAGATGTTCCGGGCCAGGGGAGTGCACAGGAAGAGCGCCATGGCCGCGATGTCGTCGGCGGTGACCATGCGCTTGAGCGGCGAGCGTTCGACCCAGCTCCGGCGCATCTCGTCCACCGGCACCCCGCGCACCTGAGCCTGGCCGGCGATCACCCGGTCGATGCGGTCGCCTTCCACGGCGCCCGGCGCGACCGCGTTGACGGTGATGTTGTGGGGGGCCAGCTCCAGGGCCATCCCGTAGGTCATGCCCACCTGGCCAGCCTTGGCCGAGCAGTAGCCGATCCGGTAGGGCAGGCCGCGACGTCCCGCCATGGAGGTGATGTTGACGATGGCCCCGCCCCCGGCCTTGATGATCTCGGGTGCGCCGAACCGGATCATCATGTAAGACGTCGTCAGGCACGAATTGATCGTGTAGAACCAGTCCTCGGTCGTGTACTCCTGGATCTTCTTGGTCGGGCCGCCGTCGCCGGCGTTGTTGACGAGCAGGTGCAGCTTGCCGAATGCGCGCGCGGCCGCCTCGACCGTCCGCTGGGCGCCTTCCTCCGTCGCCACATCGGCGACGACGGCCAGGGCCTGGCCGCCGGCCTTCTTGACCAGCTCTACTGTCTCCTCGACGAGCCCGGCCGACCGCGCCGCGCACACGACGCTGGCGCCCTCCTCGGCGAAGCGCTGGCTGGCCACGCGGCCGATGCCCTTGCTGGCTCCCGTGATGATGGCGACGCGCCCGGTCAGTAGTCCCATGGCGCGGCAGCCTAGCCTGCCCGCCGGCCTCGGTCAAGCGCCGGGGCTATACTCACGAGAGCCATGCTCCTGGTGACCGGGTTCGAGCCATTCGGGAACCACACCGACAACCCCTCCCGGGAGGTCGCCAAGGCCGTGGACGGACGACACATCGGTGGTCAGCCCGTGCGCGGCAGCGTCCTGCCGGTCCACCATGCCGACGCCGCGGCGGCCGTGGAACGCCTCGTGACCGAGCTTGACCCGCTGGCCGTGATCCACCTGGGGCTGGCCGAGGGCCGGGCCAGGATCGGCCTCGAGCGGGTGGCGATCAACATGCTCGACTATCCCATCCCCGACGCCGGCGGGTACCGCGCCGTGGACGAGCCCTGTGTCGTGGGCGGGCCTGCTGCCTACGCGAGCACGCTGCCCCTGCGGTCGATCCTGGCCGCCCTGACGGCGGAGGGAATTCCGGCCTTCATCTCGAACAGTGCGGGGACCTACCTCTGCAACCAGACGCTGTACGCCACGCTGCATCTCGTCACCACGTGGCGCCGGCGTGCGCGCGTCGGCTTCCTGCATCTGCCCCTGTTGCCGGCGATGGTGGCCGCGACCGGGCAGGACCAGCCCAGCATGGCGGTGGCCACGATGTTGCGGGCGGTGGAGGTGACGCTCGAGGTAGTGGGAAGAGCGGGCTAGCGGTCGGCCGGCAGGCGCCGGCCCGTGCGCGGGGTCCGCCGGTCCCGGGCCGCCGAGTGGAAGAGCTCGCACCACCGGCGATTGGCTTCGCCGCCTGCTTCGGCGCTCCCCGACAGGAAGGCTTCCGAGGTCACGACGGCATCGTCGGAGCCGTCGCGCGCCGGCGCATGCCCGTCGCACCAGCGAACGTCGAGGATCTCACGGGTGGGATCAGCCCCGGGCTCGCAGCCTGGACAGTAGGCCCGGGCGACGCAGGTGGCGTCGGCGATGAACTCTGTCACCGGACTCTGGCGACATCACGCTTCGCCATCAAATCGACGCTAGCACAAGAGGGTCGCGCAAACGAAGTTTCGCGGCTATAGTCCCTCCCGGCCCCGAAACGCTAGCGAGAGGAGCATGATCGATGCCTAACATCACGATCCAGTGGTATGCGGGTCGGACCCCCGACCAGAAGCGGCAGCTCGTCGCCGCCATCACCGAGGCCATGGTGAAGATCGGCAAGACGACGCCCGAGCAGGTCCATATCGTCTTCCAGGACGTCGAGAAGTCAGACTGGGGCAACAAGGGCCGCTTGGCCAGCGACCCGGCCTGACCCCGTGCGGCCTAATACGCTCCGGCAGATCTGGCAGCGCGGTGAGGCCGTGGTCAACGGGTGGCTCGCCATCCCCAGCGCGTTCTCGGCGGAGGTGATGGCCCATCAGGGCTTCGACTCCCTCACCGTCGACATGCAGCACGGGGTGGTCGACTACCAGGCTGCGGTCACGATGCTGCAGGCCATCGCCTGCACCCCGGTGATCCCCTTGGCCCGGGTGCCCTGGAACGACCCGGGGCCCGTCATGAAGATCCTCGACGCCGGCGCCTACGGCGTGATCTGTCCCATGATCAACACCCCGGAACAGGCCGAGGCGCTGGTGGGCGCCTGCCGGTATCCGCCTCGGGGCCACCGGAGCTGGGGGCCGGTACGGGCCTCGCTCTACGCGGGTGCGGACTATGGCGATCACGCCAACGACGAGATCGTCGTGCTCCCGATGATCGAGACGGCCGAAGCGCTGAAGAATCTGGACCGGATCCTGAGCGTGCCCGGCATTGACGGGGTCTACGTGGGCCCCTCGGACCTGAGCCTGGCGCTGGGGCTCAAGCCTCGGCTCGATCAGACGGAGCCGGCGGTGGTCGAGGCCCAGCAGCAGATCGTGCAGGCGTGCCGCAAGCGCGGCGTGGTGGCGGGGATCCACAATGCCACCGCGGCCTATGCGCAGAAGATGGTCGCCGCCGGCTATCAGTTTGTCACGCTGGCCAGCGACAGCCGCTTCCTCGCCGCCAAGGCCGCCGAGGAAGTCGCCACCGTCCGGAAGACCGGCGTGGCCGTGGGACGGCTGCCCGCTTATTAGAAGATGGGGGGCCCCGAATGGCCCCCCACACGCCCCGACGCTCGGCGCGCCCCGGCGAAGCCGTGGCCCGCCTCGATGCCCCGTGACTTGCACCTGCCCCGGATGGCCGCCTACAATGAGGACGTCCGCGGCGCGCCGTCGCGTTCCCCTCGCTGCCGTTCCCTGACTCTGCAGGCGCCTCGCCGGACGCGTGCTCGGGGAGTGTTCTAGAACACCGGACGGGGAGCCAGGTCGAATGAGATGATCGGTCGCACGCCTCGATATCTCCAGATCGCAGATGCGCTGCGCGAACGCATCCGGAGCGGCGAGCACGCCGCCGGCGACCGCTTGCCTACCCAGCGGCAGCTCGCCCGCGAGTTTGGCGTGACCCTGATGACCCTGCGCCAGGCCCTGGAGCTGCTGGAGCGGGATCGGATGATCCGCCGCCACCACGGCCTCGGCACCTTCGTGGCGGCGCCCTTCATCGACTACGACATCCTGCAGCATCAACGCTTCGCCACCGAGCTCCGGGCCCAGGGTGAGCCCGTGAGCACGCGGCTGCTCGCCAGCCGGTTCGTCATTGGTGATCGCCGGGTCACCCGCGCGCTCAAGCTCGGTCCGCGGGCGCGCGTGCTCCAGCTCGAACGGCTGCGGCTCGTCGACGGCCACCCCATGAGCCTGCAGCGCTCGTTCCTGGCCGCTCGCCTGGGGGAGGAGCTGGTGAAGGCCGACCTGGCCGCGACGCCATTGCGTCAGGCGCTGGAGTTCAAGCTAGGGATCACCATCGTGCGAGCCAGCGAGAGGGTCTCCGCCGTGCGGCTGGGACGGCGCGAGGCCCGCGAGCTCGACTGCCGGCTCGGGGTGCCGGCCTTCGAGTCCGAGCGGGTGTCCTTCGCCGCCGACGGCCAGGCCGTCGTCTTCGACCGCGTCTACATCCCCGGCGATCGCTTCCGCATCACCCGGGAGCTTTCGTACCAAGGAGCCTCGCGATGAAGATCCTCGTTGCTGTCAAGCAGGTGCCCGACACCGCGACCCAGGTGAAGATCGGCGCCGACGCCAAGAGCATCGACACCGCAGGGATCACCTGGATCGTCTCGCCCTACGACGAGTTCGCCGTGGAGGAGGCACTGCGGATCAAGGAAAAGCGCGGCGAGGGGGAAGTCGTGGCGGTCACGCTCGGCCCGGAGCGCGCCAAGGAAACCTTGCGCTCGTGCCTGGCCATGGGCTGCGATCGCGCCATCCACCTGAACGATCCTGCCTGGGGCGGGGCCGACACGCTGACGGCGGCGCGGACCCTGGCCGCGATCGTGAAGCAGGAAGCCCCCGAGCTCGTGCTCTGCGGGCGCCAGGCCATCGACGACGACATGGGCGCGGTGCCGGCCCAGCTTGCCGAAACGCTGGGCTGGCCCTGTGCCTACTGGATCATGGAAGAGGCGGTGGCCGCCGACGGCAAGGTGATCCGGGTGGCCCGGCAGGTCGAGGGCGGCCTGGAGATCTTCGAGGTGCCCCTGCCGGCCGTCCTCACGTGCCAGAAGGGGCTCAACGAGCCGCGGTATCCCACGCTCAAGGGGATCATGGGCGCCAAGAAAAAGGAGATCAAGGACGTGAAGGCCGGTGATCTCGGAGTCGACGCCGGCGGCGGGCAGCTCAGCGTGGTTGCGCTGGAAGCGCTGCCGCCCCGTCCGCCCGGACGCATCATTGCCGGCGATGTGGCCACCGCGGTCAAGGAGCTGGTCCGCGCGCTCCGGGAAGAGGCGAAGGCGATCTGAGGAGGGGGCATGGCAGGCGCGTTCTGGTGCGTGGTCGAGGACGATCGTCGCGGTCGTCCCAAGAAAGTGATGGCCGAGGTGCTCGGCGAGGCTACCCGCCTCGCGGGCGCCGCCGAGGCGGTCTGGCTCACCGACAAGGCTGCCGACGAGGGGCTGGCCCAGCTCGGCGAGTGGGGCGCGAGCAAGATCTGGCTGCTCGAGCACGCCGACCTCGTGCCCTACCGCGGCGAGGTCTGGGCGGCCGTGCTGGCCGAGCTCGTGCAGCGCGAGTCGCCGCGCGCCGTCCTGGGTCCGGTGACGAGCCGGCAGCGCGAGTTCCTGGCTCGCGCGGCGGCCCGGTTGGGCGTGGGCCTGGCCGGCGACTGCGTGAGCCTGGCCCTGGATGGTGACCGCCTGATCGCAACCCGCCCGGTCTATGCCGGCAAGCTGCTGAGCCGGGTAGCCTGGGCCAGGTCGCCCTGGGTGGCCACGCTCCGGCCCAACGTGTTTCGTCCCGCCGAAGCCCAGGCCGGGCACAAGGCGACGGTGGAGCGGCCCACAGTGACGATGCCGGCCGCCCAGATGAAGTTCATCGAGCGCCGGGAGGAGGTCTCCACGGGACTGCCCGAGCTCACCGAGGCCGAGATCGTGCTGTCGGGCGGGCGTGGCATGAAGGGGCCGGAGAACTACGTCATCCTCGAGGAGCTGGGCGGGGTGATCGGCGCCGCCGTCGGCGCCTCGCGCGCCGCCGTGGACGCCGGCTGGCGGCCGCATCGCTTCCAGATCGGACAGACGGGCCGCACCATCTCGCCCAAGCTCTACATGGGGTTCGGCATCTCCGGCGCCATCCAGCATCTGGCCGGGATGCGAACGTCCAAGCTGATCGTGGCCGTCAACAAGGATCCCGAGGCGCCCATCTTCAAGATCGCCGACTACGGGATCGTGGCCGACCTCTTCGAGGTCGTGCCCCAGCTGACGCAAGAGTTCAAGAAGCTACTGGAGAAATAATGCGGCTGGACCTCACCGGCGAGCAGCAGATGATCCAGGCGATGGCGCGAGAGTTCGCCGAGAGCGAGATCAAGCCCATCGCCGAGGAGATCGACCGGGACGCCCGCTTCCCCCACGAGACGGTCAAGCGAATGGGCGAGCTCGGCCTGCTCGGCATCACGGTGCCCGAGGCCTGGGGGGGCAGCGGCGCCGACGCCGTCTCGTACGTGATGGCCCTGGTCGAGATCGCCAGGCAGTGCGCCTCCCATGCCGTGGTGATGTCGGTCAACAATTCGCTCTACTGCGAGCCCGTGCTGAAGTACGGCTCCGACGCGCAACGGGAGCGCTTCCTCAGGCCCTTCGCGGCCGGCCATCACATCGGCTGTTTCGCCCTCACCGAGCCCCAGGCCGGCTCCGACGCCAGCAACCAGAACACCGTGGCCGTGCGCGACGGGGAGCACTACGTGATCAATGGTCGCAAGGCCTTCGTCACCAACGGCCGCGAGGCGGCCGCCGCCCTGGTCTTCTGCCAGACCGACCGCGCCAAGGCCCACCGGGGGATCTCGGCGTTCCTGGTCGAGAAGGGGACGCCGGGCTTCCTGGTCCCCAAGACCGAGGACAAGCTCGGCCTGCGCGCCTCCGACACCGCGGAGTTCGTGTTCGAGGAGTGCCGGGTACCGGTGGCCAATCGGCTGGGCGAGGAAGGCCAGGGGTTCCGGATCGCGCTGGGCGCGCTCGACAGCGGGAGGATGGGTATCGCCGCCCAGGCGGTGGGCATCGCCGAGGGCGCCTGGGCCCGGACGGTGGCGTACGCGCGCGAGCGCCGCGCCTTCGGCGTGCCCATCGGGCAGCACCAGATGGTGCAGTGGATGCTGGCCGACATGACCACCGCCATCGAGGGGGCCCGCCTGCTCATGCTGCGGGCGGCCTTCCTCAAGGATCAGGGCCAGCCCTTCAACACGGCGGCCGCGATGGCGAAGCTGTTCGCCGCGGAGATGGCCATGAAGGCCACCACCGACGCCATCCAGATCCACGGCGGCTACGGCTACATCCGGGAGTACCAGGTCGAGCGGTATTTCCGCGACGCCAAGATCACCCAGATCTACGAGGGCACGTCGCAGATCCAGAAGCTGGTGATCGCCCGTGCGGTCCTGGGAGCGCAGCGATGAGCGATCGCCCGGCGCCCGAGCGTCCTGTCCGATTCGAGACGTTGTCGGGACTGCCCGTCCAGCCGCTCTATGGGCCCGAGGACCTCCCGGGCTGGTCGTACGCGGACAAGCTCGGCCATCCCGGAGAGTATCCGTTCACGCGCGGCGTCTACCCCACGATGTACCGGGGGCGGCTGTGGACGATGCGCATGTTCGCGGGATTCGGGCGTCCCGAGGACACCAACGCCCGCTTCAAGTATCTGCTGGCGCAGGGCCAGACCGGGCTCTCCACGGCGTTCGACATGCCGGCCCTCATGGGGTACGACGCCGACCACCCCCGGGCCCAGGGCGAGGTCGGCAAGGAAGGCGTGTCGATCTCCACGCTCGACGACTTCGAGCGGCTGTTCCACGGCATTCCCCTCGATCAGGTCACGACGTCGATGACCATCAACTGCACGGCGTCCGTCGCCCTGGCCATGTACCTGGCGGTGGCCGACAAGCAGGGCGTGGCCTGGGATCGCATCGGCGGGACGATGCAGAACGACATGCTGAAAGAGTTCATCGCTCAGAAAGAGTGGATCTGCCCGCCCGAGCCCGCCGTGCGCATCGTGACCGACATGATCGAGTTCACGTCCCGGCACGTGCCCCGTTTCAACCCGGTGTCGATCTCCGGCTACCACATCCGGGAAGCCGGGTCCACGGCGGTGCAGGAGCTGGCCTTCACCCTGGCCGACGGCCTCGCCTACGTGGAGGCGGCCCGGGCCCGGGGCCTGGCCGTCGACACCTTCGCGCCGCGCCTGTCCTTCTTCTTCGACATCCACAACGACTTCTTCGAAGAGGTGGCCAAGCTGCGGGCCGCCCGTCGGATGTGGGCCCGGTTCATGAAGGAGCGGTACGGCGCCACCCGGCCGGAATCCATGCGGCTGCGGACCCACACCCAGACGGCCGGAGTCTCGGCCACCGCCCAGCAGCCCCTCAACAACGTGGCCCGGGTGGCCCTGCAGGCCCTGGCCGCCGTGCTGGGGGGCGCCCAGTCGCTGCACACCAACTCCTACGACGAGACGTGGGCCCTGCCCACCGAGGAGGCGGTCACCGTCGCCCTGCGCACGCAGCAGATCATCGCCGAGGAGACCGGTGTGGCCCTGACGATTGATCCGCTGGGCGGCTCCTACTATCTGGAGTCGCTCACCGACCAGATGGAAGCGGCGGCCCTGGAGTACATCCGGAGGATCGACGCCATGGGCGGGATGATCCGGGCCATCGACACCGGCTTTCCCCAGCGGGAGATCGCCGATGCCGCCTACCGCTACCAGCTCATGGACGACCGCGGCGACAAGGTGACCGTCGGCGTTAACAAATACGTGATGCGCGAGGAGCAGCCCATCTCCTACCTGCGCATCGACGAGCAGGTCGAAGTCGAGCAGGTCGATCGGGTGCGGCGCTTCAAGGCCGGCCGCGACATGGCCCGGGTGGAGCGGCGGCTCAAGCAGCTCGCCGACGCCTGCCGCCAGGGGCAGAACGTCATGCCCGTGCTCGTGGACGCGGTGAAGGATTACGCGAGCCTGGGCGAGATCTCCGACGTGTACCGGCA
>JBOHPM010000053.1:0-11290 GCA_050731715.1 Candidatus Rokuibacteriota bacterium | reverse complement strand
CACGCCGGCCGCCAGGATCGGTCCCTCCTCGGGGATGGGCAGGCCCAGCCCGGTGGCGAACAGGACCAGGAGCAAGCCCGCGTAGGTGAAGTGCTCGATCAGGTCCTGGACCATCGGCCCGGTGGTGCCTCGGATTGTAATCCATGGAATGCGGGGCCGCCGCTGCCTATACTCACGCGATGTCGGCGAGCCCCCGGATCATTCTCCACACCGAGGCGTCGGTGGGCTTCGGCGGTCAGGAGATCCGCGTGCTCGGTGAGACCCGGTGGCTGCTCGCCCACGGCTGGGAAGCCCTGATCGCCTGCCAACCCGGCAGCCGGCTGCTCAGCGAGGCGCGCGCTGCCGGGCTTCCGGTCGCAGCCCTGTCCATGCGCAACGCCTTCGACCTGCCGGCGCTGCTCGCGCTACGGGGGCTCATGACGAGCCGCGGCGTCAGTCTGGTCCACACCCACAGCTCGATCGACAGCTGGCTCGCCACGCTGGCCGCCAAATCGCTCCGACTGCCGGTCGTGCGCGGACGTCACGTCACCATCCCCGTCCTGAAGCGACGCGCGCTCGTCTACCGGCTTGCCGACCGCGTCATTACCAGCGGAGAGGCCGTCAAGGCCATGATCACGCGCGTCGGAGTGCCGGCCGGGCGCATCCACGCCATCGCCGCCGGCTACGACCCGGCCCGCTTCAACACGGCAGTGTCCGGCCGGGCCGTGCGGGAGGAGCTCGGGCTCACAGGCCCCGTCGTCGGCCTCGTGGCCAACCTCCGGGGCTCGAAAGGTCACCGCTATTTCCTGGAGGCAGCCCGGATCGTGCTGACCGACCTGCCCCAGACGCGCTTCCTCGTAGTCGGCGACGGTGTCGCGTTCGATGAGGTGCGCCGCCGGGTGGCCGTGCTGGGACTCGAGTCGCAGGTGATCATGACCGGCTTCCGGCGCGACATCCCCGAGGTCATGGCCGCCCTCGATGTGCTCGTCCTCCCCTCGACCCGGTCGGAGGCGATCTCCCAGGTGATCCTGCAAGCCCTGGCGCTGGGAACCCCCGTCGTGGGCACGACCGTGGGCGGAACGCCCGAGGTCGTGAGCGACGGGGTGAGCGGCCGGCTGGTCCCTCCCGCCGACGTCCCGGCGCTGGCCGCTGCCATCCTGGACTTGCTCCACGACCTCCCGCGGGCCCGGCAGATGGGCCAGGCCGGCCAGGCGCTGGTCCAGGCTCGTTACACCCTCGACGCGACGATGGCTCGCACCACCACGGTCTACGCGGAGCTCCTCGACGGCTGAGCCGGCGGCCGGGTCAGGCCGGCCTCGGCGGGTGGATGCCGCGCCATCGCGGGCTCCACGCAACCCTGTGGTACCGTGAGCACAGGGCCACCGATGATCGTTCACGCGCTCGCCCTCGACTATGACGGCACGGTCGCCGAGAACGGGCAGGTCAGGGCCACGACGGCGGCGGCCCTGCGGCGGGTCCGCGCCTCCGGCCGCAAGCTGCTGCTCGTCACCGGCCGCCTCCTGTCCGACCTCCGGAGGGTCTGCCCGGGCCTGGACGGGATGTTCGACGCGGTCGTGGCCGAGAATGGCGCGCTCGTGTACTTCCCGGAACGGCCCGAGATGCGCACCCTGGGCGCCGTTCCCGAGCCTGCGCTCCTGGACAGTCTGCGGCGGCGCGGCGTCAGCTTCGAGCTGGGCACCTCGATCATCGCCACCCAAGCCTGCTTTGCCGAGGCCGCGCTGGCGGCCATCCGTGAGACCAGCGTCGAGCGAACCCTCGCGTTCAACAAGGGCTCGCTCATGCTGCTGCCGGCCGGCGTAACCAAGGGCACGGGCCTGGCCTGGGCCCTGGCCGCCTTCAACCTCTCCCCCCACAACCTCATCGGCATCGGGGACGCCGAGAACGACCACGCCTTGCTGGCCATGTGCGAGGGGGCCGTGGCCGTGGCCGACGCCGTGCCCGCGCTCCGTGAGCGCGCCGACTACGTCACACGGGGCGGGGCCGGGGCCGGAGTCGTCGAGCTCATCGACGAACATGTCCTGACCGACGCCATCCGGTGGGAGCCCTCGCAGCGCCGCCGCGCCAGCCAGTGCGCGGAGGACGAGCCGCCCGATCGCAGCCGGTGAAGCGGCGCGCTACGCGGCGCGCAGCCGAGCCACGAACCGCCGGAGGCTGCCGCGGGCCCGCCGTCCCTGGGCCTCGATCGTGAAGCCTGCCCTCTCGACAAACCACTCGGTCTCACGGTTAGGATGACAGCCTCCGGTCAGTGACGTCCACCACGGCTGCAAGCGATCTTGCCACCGCGCCTTCCACTCCGTGGTGGACCGTACGTGCTCGAGCAGTCGCAGCTGCCCCCCCGGCTGGAGCACGCGCCGCATCTCACCGAGCGCCCGGGCCGGATCGGCCACGCTGCACAGCACCAGCGCGCTGACCACCGTGGCAAAGGTACCGTCGCGAAACGGCAGGGCTTCGGCGCGCGCCTGGACGAGCGGCACCGACGGCGCCCGGCGCCGGGCGCGCCGGAGCGCGTCCCCCGCGGGATCCAGCCCCACCACGCGGATCCCGCCAGCCAGGAGCGGAAGGTTCCGCCCGGTGCCGGAGCCGAGGTCCAGGGTACAACCCCGGGCGCCGCTGACGAGCCACTGCCGCCAGCGGCGGAGCCCGCACCACTCGTAGCACGTGCACAGGCCATCGTAGAGCCAGGGGATCTGCTCGATCCCGCGCATGGGCTACGTCGGGAACACGACGAGGGCGCCGGTGTAGGTGTGGAAGAAGTTCCGCCGGCCGATGGGCGCGAACTCGCCGTTGCCGAAGAAGCCGATCAGCGGAAACTCGCCGAGGTGACTGCGGATGAGCGTCACATCGTGATCCGGCACACCGAACAGCCCCTGCCCTCGCCCCGCGCAGTTGAAATAACAACCGAAGGCCGGGCGCTGGCCTCCGAGGGCCCGGGCCACCCCGGCCAGCGTGGCCTCGAGATCCTCACGGGACGCGGCGGCGTCCCGGAGCTGGAACTGGATGGTCTGGCCGGTCCGCACGGGCTCGCCGATCGCCACGGCCCCCGTCGCCGAATCGGCGCCGAGCAGATTCCGCACGAGAAAGTCGCCGCGCTCGAGCGGCGACTTGGCAGAGTCCATCGCGAGCCCGGCGAAGAGACCGGCGCGCTGGGCCCGGGCCGGGCCGTCGGGCGCGCCGCTCACGGCCTCACGCAGGACCTCGAGGGCCGGCCGGCCGGCGATCTGCATCACCACGTTGTCCTCGGCCCGCGTGATGACATAGGGCTCGCCGATGGGCGCGCACCCCTGCGCGACCCCGATGATCGGCCGCCGTCCCGACAGGGCCATCCCGGCCAGGCTTCCCCGGGTGGCGTCGGTGTTGACGAGCTCGAAGAGCGGCGCGCCGGCAGCCACGCCGCCGACGAGAGGCACGAAGCCGAGCTCCTTTTGCATGCCGTCGAGCAGGCTGCCGGGATGCAGGCCCGCCACGTCCGCCAGGACGAGCAGGCAGCCGCCCTCGGCCACGGTGGGGCCGGCCTGTCGGGCGAGCTCGGCGGCGACGGCACCGTGGGCGCGCTCGACATCCTCGACGAGAAGCGGTGTGGCCACGAGCCGCTCGTCGCGCACGACCAGCACGGCCACGGCCGGCTCTCCTTCGACTTCCCGCCGTTCGGTGAGCACACCGGCGCCGCTGCAGCCGACGACGACCCGCGCGCCGGTCACGCGCCGGACGGCGTGGAGCAGCTCGTGCGCAGCCGGGTACGCCTCGCCGGTGGTGAAGACAAGGGCCAGATCGGCGTGGTCAGCGCCAGCACGCGCCATGGCCGCCAGCGCCGCGTCGAGCGCCGCCGCAGCCGGCGACGGCCCCAGCCCCAGGCCAGCGCCCGCCGCCGTCAGCGAGCGCTCAGTCACCAACGTCCTCGAGCCGGGCCGGGCGGGCCCTCGCGTCCTTCATGGCGCCGACCGCCCGCTCTCCGTCGCCGGGGGCGGCATCCACGGCCGCTATGGCGTCCGTGAGAAGCACGACCTCGAACCCCTCCTTCAGCGCATCGAGCACGGTCGCCTTGACGCAATAGTCGGTCGCCAGGCCGCCCACGAAGAGCCGGCTCACGCCATGCTCGCCGAGCACGGCCGCGAACGGCATGCCGTCGGCAGTCTCGGCCTGGAAGCACGAGTACGCGTCCTCGTCGGGATCCATCCCCTTGGAGACGACCTCGGTGCCCGCCGGCAATATGAGCCCGGGGTGGAACTCGGCGCCCGGCGTGCCCTGCACGCAGTGCGGGGGCCAGGCGCCGCCGTAGGCCTTGAAGTGCCGGGTGCGGGGCGGGTGCCAGTCCCGCGTGGCGAAGATCGGGGCGCGCCGTCGCGCGAAGAGCTCGGCGTAGCGGTTCAGGACGGGAACGACGCGATCGCCGTCGGTAATACCGAGCGCGCCGCCCGGGCAGAAGTCGTTCTGGACGTCGGTGATCACGAGGGCGTCGCGGGCCGGATCGATGGTGAAGGGCATGGCTTCCCCCTCTCGCGTTCAGACCGCTTGGCCGGGGTAGTAACACGCGGCGCGATGGCCGCGCTCGGCCTCGGCAAGCGGCGGCTCCGCTCTTGTGCACTGCGGTTGCGCGATAGCACAACGCGGGTGGAACCGGCAGCCCGGCGGCAGGTCGATCGGGCTCGGGATCTCGCCCTTGAGCGTCGCCCGCAGCTCGAACTCCGGGGCTTCCCCGCGCATGCGGGGAAAGCTGTGGAGCAGGGCGACAGTATAGGGGTGGCGGGGGCGCTTGAAGATCATCTCCGAGGTCCCCAGCTCGACGATCCGGCCGAGGTACATCACGGCCACAGTGTGGCACAGATACTGGACGACGCCGAGATCGTGCGAAATGAAGAGGTAGGTCAGGCCCAGCTGAGACTGCAGGTCGCCGAGCAGATTCAAGATCTGCGCTTTCACCGACACGTCGAGCCCGGACACTGCTTCGTCGGCAACGAGGAGTCTGGGGCCGACAGCGATCGCGCGGGCGATGGCGACGCGTTTGACCTGGCCGGCACTGAACTCGTGCGGATAACGGTCGGCGAACTTCGGGTCGAGACCCACCCGGGCCATCAGCTCCCGTACCCGCGCCTCACGCTCGCCCGGGGACCCGATCCGATGCACATTGAGCGGCTCGCGGATGATTCGGCGGACCGTCATGCGGGGGTTCAGCGACGTGAACGGGTCCTGATACACGATCTGAACCTGACGGCGGTAGGCGAACAGATCCTTGCCGGCCAGGCGCGAGACGTCGGCCCCATCGAACATCATCTGGCCCTCGGTGGGCAGTATGGCCCGCATGACCAGCCGACCGATCGTCGTCTTACCGCACCCCGACTCGCCGACCAGGCCGATCGTGCGTCCGCGTTCGATGTCGAGGTCTACGCCGTCCACCGCCCTGACCACCCGGGGCGGCGGTGGCCGGACGACGTTCTGGAGGCTGAGCGGCGCCGGGACGACGAAGTGCTTCTGGAGGCCGCGCAGGCGCAGGAGGACGTTATCCGCGGGCGGCGCGGGCATGCTCTTCGGCCTTCCAGCAGCCGACGCGGTGGCCAGGCCCGACCACGTCGAGCGAGGGGCGCCGCCGCGCGCACTGCTCGTCCTTCTCGGGCAGCGAGCAACGCGGGTGAAAGCGGCATCCCGGCAGGTACTCGTGCGGCGTGGGCAGGTGGCCGGGAATCGGCACGAGACGGTCAGCACCCAGACGGGGCACCGACCGCAGCAGCCCCTGGGTGTAGGGATGGCGCGGCTGGGCGAAGACGACGTCGACCGGCCCTTCCTCGACGACCTGCCCCGCGTAGAGGACGAGGACGCGCTGGCACATATGTGAGATCACCGCGAGATCGTTGAAGATCAAGACCACCGCGGTGCCGAGCTCCCGGCCCAGATCACGGATCAGCTCGAGGATCTGCGCCTGGATCGTGACGTCCAGTGACGAGGTCGGTTCGTCGGCGACGAGCAGGCGCGGCTGGCATCCGATGCCCATGCTGATCACGACCCGCTGACGCATCCCGCCGCTGAACTGATGCGGATAGCTGCCGATGCGGCTCGCGGCCGAGGGGATCCCGACGCGCTGAAACAGGTCCACCACCTTGCCCAGCGCCGCGCGGCGCCGAAGTCCGAGGTGAAGCTCCAGCGGCTCGGCGACCTGCACCCCGACGCGGAACACCGGGTTGAGCGCCGAGGTCGGATCCTGGAAGATCATCGCGATCTCCTTGCCGCGGATCCGCGCGAGCTCCGCCTCCCCGAGCGTATTGAGATCCCGACCCTGGTAGACGACGCGCCCGTGCACGCGGCCGGGCGGACGCGGGACCAGACCGAGGAGCGCGTCGGCCAGGACGCTCTTGCCTGCTCCCGACTCGCCCAGGATGCCGAGCGTCTCCTGCTCGCCCAGCTCGAAGCTCACGTCGTCCAGGACGTTGACCAGGCCGGTCGGCGTCGTGAAGTCCACCGTGAGATGCTCGACCTGGAGGACCGGCGCGGTTCCCGCCGCCCTCATACGATCTGGGACTTCGGGTCCAGCGCGTCGCGCAGCCCATCGCCGAACAGGTTCAACCCCACGATGATGACGACCAGGGCCAGACCGGGGAAGCCCGAGATCCACGGCGCCATCACGATAAAGCCGCGCCCTTCGGCAATCATGAGGCCGAGGTCCGGGTCGGGCGGCGGCACCCCGAGCCCGAGAAAGGACAGTCCTGACTCCAGAAGGATGGCGACGGCCAGGTTCAGCCCGAACTGAACGATGATCGGCGAGAGCACGTTCGGCAGGAGATGGCGGAAGATCACCCCGGCGGCGCCGACGCCCATGAGCTGAGCCGCCTCCACGAACGGCTCCCCCTTGATGTTGAGGACATCCCCGCGCGTCACCCGGGCGAACATGCCGGCGAAGGTGGCGGCCAGGGCCAGAATGACGTTCTGCAGCCCCAGGCCGAGGACGGCGATGAACGCGATCGCGAGCACGAGCGGCGTAAACGCCAGGAGGCCGTCCACGATGCGCATGAGGATGGCGTCCACCACGCCGCCGTAGTGCCCGGCGATGAGGCCCATCAGGACGCCGACCACCATGGCGGCGCCGACCGAGGCGAAGCCGACGATGAAGGAGATTCGCGCCCCGTAGAGGATGCGGCTCAGCATGTCACGCCCGAAGCTGTCGGTGCCGAGCCAGTGCGGCCAGGACGGGCCCTGGAAGGCCGCCGTATGGTCTTGGGCGAGCGGATCGTACGGCGCGAGCACCGGCGCCAGCACGGACACCACGACGAACAGCGCCACGATGATCGCGCCGGCGACCGCGCCACGGTTGGCGCAGAAGCGCATGACCATCAGGCGCCGGGGCGTCACCCGGCGCTCGGTGGTCCGGGCTTGCCCCTCGGAGGTTGCCACGGTCCGGGCCACCGGCTACGCCTCCCGCACGCGGGGATTCAGGTAGCGGTAGAGCACATCCACCAGCAGGTTGATGAGGATGAACATGATGGCGATGACCATGACCGTCGCCTGCACGAGATGGTACTCGCGATTGAGCACGGCGATCGTTACCAGGCGCCCGATCCCCGGCAGGGCGAAGACGGTCTCGGTCATGACCGCGCCCCGCAGCATCCCGCCGAGCTGGAGGCCGACCACCGTGACCACCGGGATGAGGACGTTGCGCAGCGCGTGCTTGTAGACCACCGCCCGCCCCTCCACGCCCTTGGCCCGCGCCACCTTGATGTAGGGCTGGTTGAGCACGTCCACCAGGCTCGAGCGGGTGATGCGGGCGATGAGACCGGCATACCAGGCGCCCAGCGTGAAGGCGGGCAGGATCATGTGCACGAGGCTTCCGCTCAGGTTCTGGGTGGGCGCGACGTAGCCCATCGTGGGAAACCAGCCGAGCGACACCCCGAAGATCCAGATGAGGACGATCCCCAGGTAGAACGACGGAAAGGAGTTGAAAAAGATCGCCAGCCCCATCCCGACGTAGTCGACCCAGGTGTTGCGCTTGAGGGCCGCCGCCACGCCAGAGGGGATGGCGATCACCAACGCGAACACGAGGGACCAGAAGCTCAGGTAGACGGTCACCGGCAAGGCGTCGTGCAGCACGAGCTTGGCCACGGCCGCGCCCGAGATGTACGAGGTGCCCCAGTTCCCTTGCAGGAAGCGCCAGACCCAGATCAGGTACTGCAGGACGACGGACCGATCGAGCCCCAGCTCCCGCCGTAGCATGGCGTAGGACTCCGGGTTGAAGTCCGCCCCCAGCATCACCGTCACCGGGTCCCCCGGCGCCAGCTTCATCAGGGCGAAGACAAAGACCGAGATCACGAATAACAGAATGGCGGTGTGCAGGAGGCGCTGGAGCGCGTATTGAAGCATCGGGGCCGCCGCGAGGTGGGCGGCACGCCGCCCACCTCCGGGACGCTTCCTACAGGTGCACGGCGTGGAAGCGCATCGAGTCGGCCGGGATGTACTTGAAGCCCTGCACTTTCTTGCTCAGGGCCTTGAACACCTTGAAGTGGGCGATGAAGGCGCAGGGGGCGTCGGCCGCGAGCAGGAGATCGGCCTTGTCGTAGAGCGCCTTGCGCTTGGCGACGTTAGGCTCGAACTGCGCATCGGAGACGAGCCGGTCGAACTCCTGGTTGCTGTACCCCACGAAGTTCCAGGGCTTGCCGGTGACCCACTCCGGGTAGATGGTCTCGTCGGGGTCGAGGTCGGCCACCCAGCCCTCGTCGTACATCTGAAAGTCGCCGGTGTTTCGCTTCTTGTGCCAGGTGGCCTGCTCGTAGAGCTGGATACGCACTTTGACGCCGATCTTGGCCAGCATCGGCTGCACGAGCTCAGCCATGCGCGGCCCCACTCCGCCGGAACCCGTGTACTGGCCTACCACCATCCACTCCACGTCCACGTCGCCCTTGTACTTCGACTCTGCCCGCAGCGCCCTGGCCTTCTCGGCGTCGAAGAACTGGGCCCGCCGCGACGAGCACTGATCGGCGTTGTAGAAGTCGCTCATCGGCGGGGAGATGGCGCTGCACGCCGGGATCGCTCCGCCGAAGTATGCCTGCTGGACGATGGGTGCCCGGTCGACGGCAAAGGCGACCGCCTGGCGAAGGGCCTTGTCGTCGAAGGGCGGCCGGCGGTTGTTCATGCCGATGAACGTGTAGTTGCCCTCGACGCCGCCGAAGACCTGGACGTTGGGGTTCTTCTCCAGCATGGGCAGGAACTGGAACGGGATGAGGTTCAGGCCGTCGATCTCGCCGGCCATCAACGCGCCCACGGCGGTCGAGCTCTCCCGGATGAGCAGGATGGTCACGCGGTCGAGGTACGGCAGGGGCTTGCCGTCGGCGCCCCGCTCCCAGTAGTTGGGGTTCCGCTCGAGCACGATGCGGTCGTTCTCCACCCACTCCACGAAGCGGAAGGGCCCGGTGCCCATCGGGTTGCGGCCGTAGGCACGGCCATGCTTCTCGACGGCCTTGGGGCTCACGATGGTGCCCGCCCGGCCGGTGGATCCCGTCCACGCCACCGGCAGGAACTGGTATGGCCGCTTGAACGTGATCTTGAGGCGGTATTTGTCCTGGACCTCGATCTTGTCGAGGTCGGCGACCTTCCAGCCGTGCGGCGATTTCACGTTGGGGTCGCGCAGCCGCTCCTGGTTCCACTTGATGGTCTCGGCCGTGCATTCCTCCCCGTCATGGAACTTCACGCCACGACGAAGCGTGAGCACGTGGGTCACCGGGTTCGGCATGTCCCACTTCTCCATCAGGTCCGGGACGAAGGACACGCGCTTACCGTCGTACTCAACCTTCAAGATCCCGTTGTAGATGTTGTCATGAATCTTGATGGCGCCCAGCGAGGAGGTGAAGTGGGGATCGAGGGTATCGACGGTGTCGATCCAGGCGATCTTGAGCTGGCCGCCACGCTTCGCCGATTGGGCCCAGGCCACCCGCCGACCCCCGAGGCCGGCGAACGCGACGCCCCCGGTGGCAGTGCCGACGAGGAACGAGCGGCGGGTCAGGAGGTCCGTGCGCAGCGCCTCGGCCAGCCGCGCGATGTGGTCGTGGCTTTTTCCGCTCATGTCGGCTCTCCTTTCAACCCGGGTGCCGCGCCGACGATCATGACCATCGCTTGACAGGCGAAAGGGGCGCAGCGACGGGCCGCTGCACAACGCTCGAGAGCATCCGGCAACTTGGCGGGCACCTTACGAGGCCCCGCTGGCGCTTGTCAAGGCCCCTGACCACCCAGGCCGCGGACCTTACCGCAGATGCGCCCGCAACCCGGTCAACACGATGAGGTCGTGGTAGCGCTGTTTGAAGTGTTCCCAGAAGCGGTGCATGCTCCGGTACTCCTGGAGCCGGTCGAAGAGCAGCAGGTCCACGGCGGCGCTGTCGATCCAGTCGATGTCCTTCTTGTACCCGACGACCATGGCCACCCGGGTCGCGGCGATGAAGCGTGAGATGCGGGCCTGCGCGATGTTGAGGGTGGCGCAGCTCCCGAAGTGCACCACCCAGTTGGTGAAGCCTTCACCCATGAAGGTGGCCAGCGTCTCGATCTCCACGGGGGCCTGATCGAGGATGAGCTGGCCCGGCTTGCCGTGGCAGGAGAGGTACAGAATCCCGTAGCCTCGCCGGTGCTTGAGCTTGGCCAGGTTGTACTTGAGCTCCTCCTCCGTGTTGCAGGTGAGGTACGCCCACTTGACGTCGTTGACCCGCTGGCTGAGCTCGAGCAGCGGCACCACGCTCAGGCGGGACTCGATGTTGCCGTCCCACAGCGTCTCGATGCACGCGATCTTCTTCTTGTGGCTGGCCGCGCGTCCCACGGCTAGCCGCGGCTCCCGGCGACACCCGGTTCCCGAAGACTTGCCGCGAAGGCCTCCACCACAGCCTTCATGTCGAGCGTCGTGAGGATGTTCGAACTGAGCGTCTCCCCGAAGAGCGCGCTCATCGCGTCCACCACCACGCGCCGGCCCTGTCCCGCCGCCACCCGGGCCACCTCGCTCACGGGGTTGAGCAGCCCGGTCGTGGTCTCGTGATGCACGACGGCCACGTGGCTGATACTCGGGTCGGCGCGCCGCGCGCGCTCCAACTCGGCGGCGCGACCGGCGTCACGTTGTCGCAGGTCACGGCCACGGTCCGGATGCCGTGGGCCCGGGCGATCTTGAGCATGCGGTCGCCGTACGCGCTGTTGTTCACGACGAGCAGCGCCAGGTCGGGCGGCACCACCGAGCAGACGGCGGCCTCCACCGCCGCCGTTCCCGAGCCGGTGAAGAGGATGGCCGTCCAGTCCGGCCCGACCCTGGCCAGGCGGCCCAGCCGCTCGCGGCAGCTCCGCA
>JBOHPM010000052.1:0-11356 GCA_050731715.1 Candidatus Rokuibacteriota bacterium | reverse complement strand
GTGAGACCGCTCGCTTCGCCGCCAAGTGCCGCACCCCACAGCCGATCCTCGCTCTCACCAGCGATCGGGAAACCTATCGGCGGCTCGCCCTCGTGCGCGGCGTCGTGCCGCTCCTCCTTCCCGCGCCAGCCCGAGATACCGCCGAGCCCCTCGACGCGATACGAAGCGTGATCCACGAGCGCGGATGGCGGGGCCAGCGCGCCGTGCTCGTAACGGCTGATCGGGTGTGGAGAGCTACGCTGTGAGCGGCTCACCAGCTCCGCAGTCGCACAAGCACCACGACGGACCGCGGCCCCGCGGTGTACCGCATCGAGAGCAGCGGCGCTTTCTGTCCCGGCTCGCGGATGTCGTCCGGGCTCTCTTGCGCTGTGTCCACCGCTTGCTGCCAGTCGCTCGGCCGTCCCTCCTGCACGACGAACTCCAGGGGTTTCCAGGACGCGTTGACCATCACGTAGAGGTCGTCGTCGCCTTGGGAGCAAGGTGGAGACCCTGTGATCTCACGGTGTCGGGCCCGCCTGGGCGATTTTCGCATCGCCCCATCATCGCTCTGGATCCCTGTGGTCGCCCATACGGCAATGTCCGTATCTGGTCAGGGCGTGCGGCTTGGGGTTAGTCTAGAGAACCATGGACCCGAACAGAGCGAACATCATCGTCACCGGCAGTAGCGGAATGATCGGATCGCCGCTCTCCATCATGCTCGGGAAGACGTACAACGCCGTGGGTTTCGACCGGGCCGGCTCGCCGTATCCGCCGATCGAGGTCGAGTGCGTGCCTGTGGATCTGACCTCCGACGATCGCATCCGGCGCGCCCTGGAGCGAGTTCGCTATGGGTACGGCTCGCGGCTGGCTTCGGTGATCCATCTCGCGGCCTACTACGATTTCTCCGGAGAGCCGAGTCCGCTGTACGACGAGATCACCGTGCGCGGCACGGAGCGATTGCTTCGCGCGCTCCATGGAATGCAGGTTAACGTCGAGCAGTTCATCTTCAGCAGCACGATGCTCCTCCATGCGCCCAGTCGGCCCGGTGAGCGGATTTCCGAGGACTCGCCGATCGAGCCGACATGGGGTTACCCGCGCTCGAAAGCCGACACCGAAAAGGTGATCCAGGCAGCGCGCGGCACCATCCCGTCGGTGATGCTGCGCATCGCGGGCGTTTATGATGACGAATGCCATTCCATTCCGCTCGCGCACCAGATTCAACGGATCTATGAGCGGCGGCTGACGGCGCGCGTCTATCCCGGCGATGTTTCGCGAGGGCAGGCGTTCGTCCATCTCGCCGACACGCTGGAAGCGATCCGGCTCGCGGTGGAAAAGCGTCACAAGTTGCCGCCGGAAACGACGCTGCTGATCGGTGAGCCGGAGACCGTCAGTTACGACGAATTGCAGCGTACATTCGCCCGGCTGATTCATGGCGAAGAGTGGGAGACACACCAGATTCCCAAGTCGATCGCGAAAACGGGCGCCTGGATGCTGGACAATATGCCGCTGGTCGAGGAACCGTTCATCAAGCCGTGGATGGTGGATCGGGCTGACGATGATTACTCGCTGAATATCAGCCGCGCCCGAGAGACGCTCGGGTGGGAGCCGAAGCATTCGCTCCGCGACACGTTGCCGAGCATGGTCGCTGCGCTGAAACGCGATCCCGCTGCGTGGTATCGCGAGCACGAACTCCCTTTGCCTTCTTCAGTCACGTCCTGATGTCGACGAAGCCACCGAACATCCCGCCCGGCTGGGACTACAATCCGGCGGCATGGCCGCAGCGACTGCCGATCATCGTCCTTGCGATGATCGGATTTCTGATCGCAACCTATCTTGCGCTCTATCAATGGCGGATCGTTTCCCGGGTGTGGGATCCGTTCTTCCCCGAGGGCAGCCTGACAATTCTCAACTCAAAGATCTCCCACATCCTGCCCATTCCGGACGCCGCCCTGGGCGCGATCAGCTACCTTGTGGATGCCATCACCGGCGCGATCGGTGGCCGTTCACGCTGGCGTACGATGCCGTGGATCGTGGTCCTATTCGGCCTCGCCGTCGGACCGCTCGGCGTGGTCAGTGTGATGCTGGTCGTGTTTCAACCCCTGCTCTTCGATGCATGGTGCACGCTGTGTCTGGCGTCGGCGATCGTTTCACTGCTGATGATCGGGCCCGCGATGGATGAATTCCTGGCCAGCCTCCAGCACCTCAAGGGCGCCTCGGACGAGGGTATGTCGCTCTGGCGCGCTTTTTGGGGACTGGCGTAACGGCGTGAGCCACCTGCCCGCGGGCGGCTGAAATCATGTGGACGCACCTTCTCCCTGTCCTCGCCGGCATCTGGTTGATGGCGTCGCCCGCAGTGCTCGCTTACGCGGATCCCGCCCGCGCGAACGACCGGATCGTTGGCCCCATCGTCGCGAGTATGGCCACGATCGCGATCTGGGAAATCGCTCGGCCGTTGCGCTGGGTGAACGTCATCCTCGGCGCCTGGCTGCTGATCGCGCCGTGGCTGCTGGGGCACCCACCCGGCGCGCGCTGGAACAGCCTGGCGGCCGGCGCGCTCGTCCTCGCCATGTCACTGATGAAAGGAACGCGGACGCACAAAGTCGGCGGCGGCTGGTCGTCACTGTGGAAGGGGGCACCGCCGGACGGTCGATCACGGACGGGCTGAAGCCATGACGACCCCCACACGCCTCAGCGCTGACGCCGGACTGATCGGGCTCGCCGTGATGGGCGAGAACCTCGCGCTCAACATGGCCGACCACGGCTACCGTGTCGCCGTCTACAACCGGACCACCGCCGTCATGGAGAAGTTCGTGGCCGAGCACGGGGATACGCCGGGCGGAGTGGTGGGGGCCGCCGCACTATCCGACTTCGTCGCCACGCTCAAGAAGCCGCGCAAGATCCTCCTCCTCGTCAAGGCGGGGGCGCCGGTGGACGCCGTCGTCGAGCAGCTCCTCGACGCGGGGATCGAGACCGACGACATCGTGGTGGACTGCGGCAATAGTCTCTGGACCGACACCATCCGCCGCGAGAAGCAGTATGCCGGCCGCTGCCGCTTCTTCGGCTCGGGCGTGAGCGGCGGCGAGGTGGGCGCGCGCTTCGGGCCCTCGCTCATGCCGGGCGGGCATCCGGCCTCGTGGGAGCACCTGCGACCGATCTGGGAGGCCATCGCCGCCAAGGTGGATCCCAGGACGGGCAAGCCGCTGGAAGACTGGGCGCCCGGCAAACCGGTCACCGGCGGTGAGCCCTGCACCGCGTACATAGGCCCCAACGGCGCGGGCCATTACGTGAAGATGGTCCACAACGGGATCGAGTACATCGACATGCAGCTCATCTCGGAGGCCTATCACCTCCTCACCGCGCTCGGCGGCATGAGGCTCGAACGCCTCTCCGAGATCTTTGCCGAGTGGAACCGGAACGAGCTGGGCTCCTATCTGATCGAGATCACCGCCGACATTCTCAAGCAGCGCGACCCCGCCGGGCCGACGCGCTTCTTCGTGGACGCGGTGCTCGACGCCGCAGGCCAGAAGGGCACGGGCAAGTGGACGAGTGTGAACGCGCTCGACATGGGCATTCCCGCCAACGCCATCGCCGAGGCGGTGTTCGCGCGCTGCCTCTCTGCGTTGAAGGAGGAGCGCGTCGTCGCCGCCAAGGTGCTCAAGGGGCCGACAGCGCGGTACCGCGGCTCCAGGCCCAAGCTGGTGGAGGCGGTCCGCCGCGCGCTCTATTGTTCGAAGATCTGCGCGTATGCCCAAGGCTTCCAGCTCATGGCGGAGGCGCAGAAGGAATACAACTGGACGTTCGACTTCGGCACCATCGCCGCCATCTGGCGTGGCGGCTGCATCATTCGCGCACGCTTACTCCAGAAGATCACCGAGGCCTACCGCCGCAACCCCGGCCTCGTGAATCTGATGCTCGACCCTTACTTCAAGAGGGCCCTCGCCACCGGCCAGGAATCCTGGCGCGAGGCCGTGGCGCTCGCGGTTCGGCACGGCATCCCCGTGCCCGCCTTCGGGAGCGCGCTCTCCTACTTCGACGGCTACCGATCGGCGCGGCTCCCCGCCAACCTCCTCCAGGCCCAGCGTGATTACTTCGGCGCGCACACCTACGAGCGCGTGGACGCGCCGCGCGGGAAGTTCTTCCACCTGGACTGGCCAGACCCGAAGCGCCCGCAGCACCCCGTCTGACCGCCGTCTCGTGGTGCTCGACGATCCTCCGGGCAGCGGCGTAGCGCCCTTGGAAGGCGACAAAAGTCACAGCATTGCCACCGTCGGCTCTGGCCGTATCGAAGCGTGCACAGACGCCAGGCGATGCGGTCGACGATCGGCCGCCGCCCGGCCACGAGTGTAGGAGAAAAACGATGGCAGATAGCCTCGTCCCACTGGTGGTGGCAGATCAGTCGGTCCTCGTGGCACGGATCGATGCGCTCGGCGTCGACGTTGGCCGCCTGCCGTACACGCTGAGGATCCTCCTCGAAAACGTCGCCCGCGCCGCAGCGCTCGGCGTCGGCGGCGCCCACGAGATCCAGGCGATCGTCGCGTGGGAACCCTCGGCCGAGCCGAAGAACGAGATCTCTTACCGGCCGAGCCGCGTTCTCCTTCAAGATTTCACCGGCGTGCCGACCATCGTGGATCTCGCGGCCATGCGCGAGTCGATGCATGCGCTCGGCGGCGACGCGACGCGAATCAATCCCCTGCTTCCGGCCGAGCTCGTGATCGACCACTCTGTCCAGGTGGACGAGTTCGGCACGCCGTCCGCGATGCTCCGGAACGCGGAGCTGGAGTTCCAGCGAAACGGCGAGCGGTACGCCTTCCTGCGCTGCGTATCTTACCCTCCGCCTGTGCCTCGCTCATCCGGCGCTTCCAGTCGATGAACGGCTTCACGAGGTCGCCTGTCTGCCGGTTGAACTGCGCACAGTTGGTCTTGTCAATGCTCGCAGTTCGCGCGCGCTCGAACTGCCGCGAAGGTGGTTTTGAAACGCTTGGCTTCGGCGCGGTGTTGAGCGAGTTCGTCGCCGGGCATAAGCGTGACGAAGAACTGAGCGTGCTCCATCTCGATGTCAGTCCAGAACAGCGTATCCGCCAGCGAGAACGACACCGGATCGGTCGCGCCGCCTTCCAGCTGAGCCTGGTGATGAGGCAGATCCTCGGCGTGGGTGCCCCGCGAGGCCTCCGCCGTTTCGCCGCCTTTTGTCGCGCTGTAATCCCGCGGCGGGGAGTTGACAAGTGCAGGGATCGATGGTCGCCGTTTCAGTTGACGTCGCCGCGCAAGAACCGCGACGCACGAACCGCTGTCCCGAGCTTGCATTGCCTGGAAGGGAGCGCACCAATGTCAGCAACGAAACCGAGAATTCTTTGTGCAGTGGGTCTTGCAGCTCTTGTCGGCGGATTAGGTTTCGCGTGCATGAGTGGGCCGGCTGGCAAGGTGCAATCCGCGCCACTCTTGACTGCTGCGCCGCAAGGCTACGATCGCCAGATCCAAGACCACGCCGCGCGAATGCTCAAAGAGGGCCAGCATACATTTCGCTTCGACACCTTCGGTTCCGAGGACTTCTGGGGCGGCAAGCTGCGGCTGCATGAGGCCATCGCGGGAACGAAACTCGGCGGCGTCGGCAAGGGCGTCAGCCCGAAAGCCGCGCTCGCGCTTGGCTTGAAAGTTGACGCCGAGGCTCTGCCTGCCGACCTCGTCGCGAAGATCAAGGCCAACCAGGTCAATCTGGATGACCCGGCTACCACGGCTGCGCTGTTGAAACTGAACGCCGTCGTGGGTGTGACCGGCTTTTTCAATCACGACGGCAAGCTGCGAACGGTGGGCATCCAGTGCGCGATCTGTCATTCGACTGTCGATGATTCGTTCGCCCCCGGCATCGGCAAGCGCCTCGATGGTTGGGGCAACCGCGATCTCAACATCGGCGCCATCGTGGCCAGCGCGCCGAACCTCCAGCCATTCAGCGAGTTGCTGGGTGTGGATGTCGAGACGGTCAAGAGCGTACTCAATAGTTGGGGACCCGGCCGCTATGACGCCGAACTGAACATGGATGGAAAAGCCAAGCGGCCCGACGGCAAGACCGGCGCGACAATGATGCCTTCGGCCTTCGGTTTGGCTGGCGTCAACAACCACACGTGGACTGGCGGATGGGGAACGGTCACCTACTGGAACGCCTACGTCGCCAACACGCAGATGTATGGCAAAGGCACTTTCATCGATGCGCGCCTCGACAACGCCGTGCAATATCCCGTCGCGGCCAGGGCTGGATGGGGACGTAAGCGCGATCAAGTTGATCTCATCACCGCAAAACTGCCAGCCCTGCATTTCTATCAGTTGGCGATGCCGACGCCCAAAGCCCCCGAAGGCAGCTTCAACACGGCGGCCGCGGCGCGCGGCCGGACATTGTTCAACGGCGCGGCCAAGTGCGCCACCTGCCATGTTCCGCCGATCTTCACCGAGCCCGGTTCCAACCTGCACACAGCGGAGGAAATCGGCATCGACGATTTCCAGGCCAGCCGCGGCCCGGGCCGCAGTTACGTGACCACTCCCTTGCGGGCGCTCTTCGACACCAAGAAAATCCACAAGGGCGGCTTCTACCACGACGGCCGCTTCGCCACACTCCAGGACGTCGTCAATCACTATGACGGGTTCTTGAAGTTGCGGCTCAGTGACAAAGACAAAGCCGATCTGATCGAATACCTAACATCGCTTTAGCCTTGGTGCGGATGGGATTCTCGCATCGTGCTGGTCTCGACGCTCGCCCTGCCCAAGGCTCTCTTCGAGGCCGCGCGCGCTCGTTCTGAGCCACGCCAGGTAACCGGGAGGATCGCCCTTGGTTGACTCTCCACTCTAGCCGGGCGCAAGTCCCGCAGCGCCCTCTCGTCAAGCGTCCGCGAGGTCGGATACCGCTGGCGGCGCCGTCCGCGTGCGACGCGGCGTTTCAGTTGGCGCTTGAGGATCGCGAAATCGCCGCTGAAGGCGGCGGAGTGGGTCCGGGCAGTGTGCTCGAGCCGGATCACCGGCCCTCCGCCTCGGAGTCAACGTCGGTCTGGATCCGCCTGGCCACCTCCTCAGGCAGCAGCGTGTGCCACGAGTCCCGTTTCTCAGCAACACTTCGCGGCTGAGGCACCATTCGATGCCCTCGCAAATACAGGCCCGCGCCTCGGACGAGGAGCCCCGCAGTTGAGCGCCACGGCGATCATCGTGACCCACGGAGGGCCGGCAGAGCACCGCCCGGAGGCGTAGTGCGGGGCTCGCTGGTCGTTTCTTCTGTCTGGGGTGGATACGTGATGCTGGTGCCCTGCACGTCGGCCCAAGACCGCAGGACGTGCGGCTGCGTGCGCGAAGCGCTGAGGATGTGCTCCACAGCAACGCCTCGCACCACCAGGGCGTCGGCGATGAGGAAACGGTGGCAGCGCCACGGCACCGCCTCGGCGCACATCAAGGCGATGCGCTGCCCGCACGCCTGCTCCAGCAGTTCTTCAAGACCCTTCTCGAACTCGGCTGTCAGCATGTAATCGGCATACCCCTGAAAGGAGGCGTTCTTCCAACCGGTGTTCGGTGAACCCGGCGTGCGGCGGCGCCGGCCCCCGAGACTCGATAGATGTACGTAGCCGATGCCGGCCTCGTGGAGGGCTTGCGGTAAGGTGTCACGGTTGAACTGCGCGTTGCGCCGCGAGCCGGGCATCTTGCGGACGTCTCCGACCAAGGTCACCCGGTGCGCCCGGAGGAGGGACAGGAACTCCTCGAGGGGCCGGTTGGAATGCCCGACCGTCAGCACCAGAGTCGAGGTATGGGCTTCCACGTCAGCGTGACCTCCGGGACGCGGCGCTGGCGCATCTTGGCCAGGGTGACGACGAGGTAGCGCGTATCCCTCCGGACTCATCCAGCCTCTGGGGCAATCCGCCCGCTCGAGGTCCTTGGCCGCGAACGTCAGGAACTGGTGCGTGACGCTGGTCGCCCGCCGCACTCGCACACGATACGTCTTCCCGGATCCCTCCCGGACCCGTCCGATGCGGCCATCCGGGAGGCGGACGCAATCGCCCAAGCGCCAGGCTTTGGCCATGACTGCTCACCAAGCGCGGTTGGCGGGGACGAGAACGGTGGCCTCAACGCCCGACGCTTCCGGCTGGAAGAGCACCGCCTCGACCCGCAATCGCCTCGTCCCACCGGGCGTTTTCCAGTCGATCACGTCGCCGATACGGTAGCCGATCAGGGCTGTCCCGATGGGCGCGAGCACCGAGATCCGGTTTGCCGCGAGATTGGCCTCCGCCGGGAACACTACCGTGTACACCATGATCGCCCCCCGTATCCACGTCGAGGACGCGCACCGTGGAATGCAGGGTCACCACGCCGCGAGGGACGTCCTCCGCCGCAACGACTTGCGCCTGCTCGAGCTCTCTCTCCAGGTCTTCGAGATGACCCTGATCTCGACGCAAGGCCACACGACCATGGCGCACCAGCTCTTTCAGCCTCACCATGTCGTCCTCGGTGATGACGATCCCTCGCCGCCTGATCATTGGTCTCCTCCTCAATGCCGCCTGTCGATGCTCGACTCGACGGCCTCAGTCCAGTCCGTTCCCGACTCTGTGGCCGGCCACATTCGTGACGTCTCCTTCTTACCGTCCCTGCGATGCGTAGACCAGTAGAAAGTCTCGTCCTGCCAGGAAGAGAAAAGCGCAGTATCATGCCAGGCGTGGAATGGCTCAACTATCACCATCTTCTATACTTCTGGACCGTCGTGCGGACTGGCAGCGTGGCTTCCGCCAGCGAGGAACTACGCCTGGCGCCGTCGACGATCAGCGTCCAGATACGGAGGCTGGAAGACCACCTCGGCGAGAAGATGCTGCGCCGCTCGGGCCGTCGCCTCGTTCCAACCGAGATGGGCCAGGCGGTGCTTCGATACGCCGACGAGATCTTCTCGGTCGGCCGGGAATTGCTCGACATGGTCCGCGCGGGCGGACAACTGGCCGGCCCATGCAGCTGGTCGTCGGCGTGGTCGATGTGTTGCCGAAATTCATCGCGCATTGGCTGATCGAGCCGGCACTTCGCCTCGGCGAGCGGGTGCGACTCGTGTGGCGGGAGGCCACGCCAGAGCAGCTGCTGGCGCAGCTCTCGGTGCAAAGCCTCCACGTCGTGCTGGCCGACGCGCCGATCGCGCCCAGCGTCAAGGTGCGGGCATACAACCACCTGCTCGGTGAGACCGGCGTGTCCTTCCTCGGCAATGCGAGGCTGGCGGAAGCCTATCACCGCCGCTTCTCGAAATCGCTGCTTAGCCGGGCCGGGGAAGGCATCTTCCCCGTTCCGACGGTCCTAGAGGAGCGGTGGACGATTCGCTCGCGGCGGGTGTTGGCCGGCGTCTCGACGGGTGGGCCAACCGCGACCTCGACCTGGGCGCCATCGTCGCGCTGGCCCCCAACCTCCAGCCCATCACCGATCTCCTCGGCGTCAGCGACGCCACCGTGCGGGCGGTCCTCACCTCGTGGGGTCCGGGGAAGTTCGATGCCGGGCTGCTGATGGACGGCATCCCGTTCCGGCCCGGAGGTCGCGGACCTCGTGGAATATCTGAAGAGCCTTAAAAACCACTCACATGCCACCGGAGGTGGAACCATGAATCGCTTCGTCTCGGTCGGTCTGGCCCTCGCCGCCCTCGTCACGGTCGGATGCACGTCAACCATGGCCCAGCAGACAGCGCCCCCCGCCAACTACAAGAAGGTGAGCGCGCTGGTCGCCCTGCCGGACTTCGTCCCGGGCCTGGGGACGCTCTACGTCGACCCGGCAACGCTGCCGGCAGGTCCATTCTTGGCGTATGATCGGCAGGGCAAGCTCGTCAGCTCGGTCTACATGATCCCCCTCAAAGACATCACCGCGCACAAGGCCTTCAACAACCTCGCCGTGGCAAAGGAGAAGGTCGACCACGTCGACATGTACTACAACGCGGGGCACCCGGGCGTGGCGGAGCCGCACTACCACGTCGTCATCTGGTACGTCTCGCCGCAGCAGGCGGCGGCGCTCAAGTAGTAGCCGTGCCCACGCGGAGAAGGTTCCTGACGGCCGGCGGGCTCGCGCTCGCCGGCCTCGCCGTGCCGACCGCCTTACGGGCCACGGGCGCCGTCGAGATCCAGATGCGCGCCAGCGCCCGCGGCGAGGAGGTGTGGTTCGACCCGATCGGCCTCTGGGTCGCCCCGAGGCAGACGGTTCGTTGGGTGCTCCAACACGGCGTACACACGACCACCGCGTACCATCCGAAGAACGACCACCACTCGCTCCGGATCCCCGAGGGCGCCGAGCCCTGGGACTCGGGGTTTCTCATGACGTCAGGCGCGCATTTCGATGTGACCTTCACGGTCGAGGGCGTCTACGACTATTACTGCATGCCGCACGAGGTAGCCGGGATGGTCGGCCGCGTCGTCGTCGGCCAGCCTTCCGGCCCTGGCGCGTTGCCGTTCGACTACTTCAAGAACCGGCCGGGTACCACGGCATGGAAGTCGGTGCCCGAGGCGGCACAGAAGGCGTTCCCAAGCGTCGAGCAGATCATGAAGACCCGAGTCGTGCGGCGAGCGGTAACAACCCCGGGCTGACGTCCCACGTCAAGCCTTCAGCCTCATGAACTCCGGGGCCGCACGAGCACCACCACCGACCGCGGCCCCGCGGTGTACCGCATCGAGAGCAGCGGCGCTTTCTGTCCCGGCTCGCGGATGTCGTCCGGGCTCTCTTGCGCTGTGTCCACCGCTCGCTGCCAGTCGCGCGGCCGTTTCTCCTGCACGACAAACTCGAGGGGTTTCCAGGACGCGTTGACCATCACGTAGAGGTCGTCGTCGCCTTGGGAGGCGCCATTCAGATGGTAGGCGAAGCTGCGCGAGCCATGCGACAGATCTACCGCCCTCTCGACACCGTACCAATGGACGTCGTCTCGCCAGAAGCGGCTCCGGCAGAGCGAGGGATGGGCCTTGCGGAAGGCGATCATCAGCCGGGCGAACCGGAAGACGTCCCGGTGCGCGTCGAGACGACGCCAGTCCAGCCAGCTCGTCTCGTTGTCCTGATTGTACGGGTTGTTGTTGCCGCTCTGGGTGTGGAGGAATTCGTCCCCGGCGCGCAGCATCGGCGTGCCGTTGGCGAGCAGGAGCAGGCAGAGGAAGTTCTTCGCCTGGCGCTTGCGCAGCGCGACCACCTCGGTCGGGGCGCCCTCGTCCCCCTCCCAGCCGCAGTTCCAGCTCAGGTTGTCGTCCGTCCCGTCCCTGTTGTCGTGGCCGTTCGCCTGGTTGCGCTTGGCGTCGTAGGAGACGAGGTCCCAGAGTGTGAAGCCGTCGTGGGATGTCACGTAGTTCACGCTCTGGTAGGCGTGGTACGCGCTCGCGCGATCGTCCGGGAACAGGTCGTCGCTGCCATAGAG
>JBOHPM010000051.1:0-11439 GCA_050731715.1 Candidatus Rokuibacteriota bacterium | reverse complement strand
GGCAACACCGGGGCGGCCATGGCCATCGCCATGTTCGTGATCGGCGTCCTGCCCGGGGTCGACCGCCCGGCCCTGGCTGCGGTCCTGCCGAACCTGAAGCGCTTCACCGTGCTGCTCGACGTGGGGGCCAACGTCGATCCCAAGCCCTGGCACCTGCTGCAGTTTGCGGTGATGGGACACATCTACGCGCGTGACATCCTGGGCTATGACAACCCCCGCGTGGGCCTGCTGTCGGTGGGCGAGGAAGAAGGCAAGGGCAACGAGCTCACCAAGGAGGCCTACGAGCAGCTCAAGGACTCGTCGTTGAACTTCGTCGGCAACGTCGAGGGGCGGGACATCTACAACGGCCGCTGCGACGTCGTGGTGACCGACGGCTTCACGGGCAACGTGGCCCTCAAGATCTCGGAGAGCCTGGCCGAGATGCTCGGGGCCATGATCAAGGAGGAGCTGATGCGGGACGTCCGCTCCAAGCTGGGCGCCTCGCTGGCCCTGCCCGCTTTCGCGCGCTTCAAGCGCCGGGTGGACTACACGGAGATGGGAGGGGCCCCGCTGCTGGGTATCGACGGCGCCGCCATCGTCTGTCACGGCGCCTCCCCGGTGAAAGCCATCAAGAACGCGGTCCGGGTGGCCGGCGAGTGGGCTGCCGCCGGCGTGAACGAGCACATCAGGGCCGCGCTGGAAGCCGAGGTCGAGCGCGGCGGTCGTGAGGGAGGCCGCGAATGACGCGGGCGAAGATCGTCGGGGTAGGAGCCTACGCTCCCAAGCGCATTCTCAGCAACACGGACCTCGAGGCCATGATCGAGACCAGCGACGAATGGATCGTCCAGCGCACGGGGATCCGGGAGCGGCGCATCGCCGAGGAGGGCGAGGCCACCTCCGACCTCGCGGTCCGGGCGGCCCAGCAGGCCCTGGAGCGGGCCAACCTCGTTCCCGAGGACATCGACTTCATCATCGTCGGCACCACCACACCCGATATGTTCTTTCCCACCACCGCGAACATCGTCCAGCACCGCCTGGGGTGCCGGCGCGCCGGCTCGGTGGACGTGCTGGCGGCCTGCGCGGGATCCATCTACAGCCTGGCCATGGGGGCCAAGTTCATCGAGGCCGGCAAGTACCGGCGGGTGCTCTGCATCGGCGCCGAGACCCTATCGAAGATCACCGATTTCACCGACCGCGGTACGTGCATCCTGCTGGCCGATGCCGCCGGCGCCGCCGTGCTCGAGCCCGCCGAGGACGGCAGCGGCTTGCTCGACGCCGACCTGTATTCCGACGGCCAGTACTGGGATCTGCTCTACATGCCGGGCGGCGGCTCGCGGAATCCCACCACGCGGGAGACGGTCGAGGCCCGCATGCACTACGCCAAGATGAAGGGCAACGAGGTGTTCAAGGTCGCCGTACGGATGTTCGTCGAGTGCGCCGAGACGATTCTGAGCCGCCACGGCCTGACCGTCGCTGACCTCGATCTCTTCATTCCCCATCAGGCCAATCTGCGAATCATCGAGGCGGCGGCCAGGCGGGTGGGCCTCCCGATGGACAAGGTGTTCGTGAACGTCGACCGCTACGGCAACACCGGCGCGGCCTCGGTGTACGTGGCGCTGGAGGAAGCCCTGGCGTCGGGGCGGATCCGGCGCGGCGACCTCGTGCTCCTGGCCGCCTTCGGCGGTGGCTTCGCCTGGGGTGCCGCCCTCATGCGGTGGTGATGCCCATCGCGTTCCTCTTTCCCGGGCAGGGCTCCCAGGCGGTGGGCATGGGCAAGGCCTTCTACGAAGCTTCCCCCGCCGCCAAGGCCGTGTTCGAGGAGGCCAACGACGTCCTCGGCCTCGATCTCACCCGGCTGGCCTTCGAGGGGCCGGAGGCCGATCTGGCCCTCACGGCCAACACCCAGCCTGCGGTGCTGGCGGTCAGCGTGGCCGCGGCCGCGGTCTGTGCCGAGCGCGGACTCACGCCCCGCCTGGCGGCCGGGCACAGCCTGGGCGAGTACTCGGCTCTGGTGGTGGCCGGCGCCCTGGCCTTCCGCGACGCCGTCCGGATCGTCCGCCGCCGCGGCGAGTTCATGCAGGCGGCGGTGCCGGTGCGCGTAGGGGCCATGGCCGCCATCATGGGACTGGAGCTGCCCGCGGTGGAAGCGGTGTGCGCCGAGGCCGCGCAGGGCGAAGTGGCCGAGATCGCCAACGTCAACTCACCGCTGCAGATCGTCGTCGCCGGTCATCGCGCCGCGGTGGAGCGGGCGGTGACCCTGGCCAACGCCCGGGGTGGACGCAAGAGCGTCGTGCTGCCGGTGAGCGCGCCGTTTCACTGCCGGCTCATGGCCCCGGCTGCCGAGCGGCTGGCCGGCGAGTTCGCGGGCCTCGCCCTCGCCGACCCCCGGATTCCCGTGATGCGCAACGTGGACGGCGGGGTCACGCGAACGGCGGCCGAGGTGAAGCCGGCGCTGCTACGCCAGGTGGCCAGCCCGGTGCGCTGGACGGATTGCGTGCGCGGCCTGGCGACCGAGGGCGCTCGCACCTTCGTGGAGGTGGGGCCGGGGCGGGTGCTGACGGGCCTGCTCAAGCGCATCCTGGACGGCGCTCGCGGCTATGCCGTCGAGGATCCGGCCAGCCTGGACAAGGTAGTCGTGGAGGTCGGTACGTGAAATCGCTGGCGGGCCGGGTCGCGATCGTCACCGGAGGGAGCCGGGGAATCGGTGCCGCCATCACCGCTTTGCTGGCGGAAGACGGAGCGACCGTGGTAGTCTCGGCTCGCGACCCCGACCGTTTGGAGCGTGCGGTGAAGGAGATGGCGGCGGGAGGTGCGACGATCGTCGGGGTCGCCGCCGACGCCGCCAGCCGCGATGACGCCGAGCGCCTGGTCGATACCGCCAAGCAGCAGTTCGGACGGCTCGATGTGCTCATCAACAATGCCGGGATCACTCGCGACGCGCTCCTGGTGCGGATGAAGGATGAGGACTGGGACCGCGTCATGGACGTCAATCTGCGCGGCGCATTCTTCATGACCCGCGCCGCCGCCAGGCTCATGATGCGACAGAAGAGGGGGCGCATCATCAACGTCGCATCCACCGCCGGCGCCATGGGCAATGCCGGTCAGGCCAACTACTCGGCGGCCAAGGCCGGGCTCATCGGCCTCACCAAGTCTGCCGCGCGCGAGCTGGCCCACTGGTCGGTTCTGGTCAACGCAGTGGCTCCCGGCCTCATCGAGACGGACCTCACCGCCACGGTGCCCGAAACGGCGCGCCAGGCGCTGCTGGCCCAGGTCCCGCTGGGGCGGATCGGTACCGTTCGGGAGGTTGCCGAGGTGGTACGATTCCTCGCCGGAGACGGGGCCACCTACATCACGGGGCAGGTGTTCCACGTCAACGGGGGACTCTACATCTGAACGCAGTCTGCCTCCGCGGAGGGCACGGGTCGATGGCGAAGTCAGTCGAAGACAAGGTGAAGGAGATCATCATCGAGCAGCTCGGCGTCGAAGAAGACGACGTCACCGCGAACGCGCGGTTCATCGAGGACCTCGGGGCTGACTCGCTCGACACGGTTGAACTTGTGATGGCGCTGGAGGAGCACTTCGACATCCAGATCCCCGACGAGGACGCCGAGAAGATCGCTACCGTCGGTGACGCCATCCAGTACATCAAGGACAATTCCTGACGGTGGAGCCGCGCCGCGTCGTCGTCACCGGGCTGGGCGCCCTGACCCCGCTGGGGAACACGGCGGAGGAGTTCTGGGCCGCGCTGGCCAGCGGGCGGTCCGGCATCGGCCCCATTTCGAGGTTCGACGCCGCGGAAAAGGATGCTAGCGGCCACTTCCGGTACGAGACTCGCATCGCCGGCGAAATCCGGGGCTTCGACCCCTTGCGCTTCGTGGACAAGAAGGAGGCTCGCCGGCTCGACCTCTTCGTGCACTACGCCATGGCCGGTTCGGTGATGGCGGTGGCTGACGCCGGGCTCGACGTGAGCAAGGTCGACGGAACCCGGTTCGGTGTGCTCATCGGCTCCGGCATCGGTGGCATCCAGACGCTGCTGGACGGGGAACGGGTGCGCCTGGAGAAGGGACCCGAGCGGGTCTCACCATTCATCATCCCCATGCTCATCGTCAACATGGCTTCGGGGCTGGTCTCCATGCGCTTCGGGGCCAAGGGGCCGAACTCCGCGGTCGTCACGGCGTGCGCGACCGGCAACCACGCCATCGGCGACGCCTTCAAGATCATCCAGCGCGGTGACGCCGATGTGATGATCGCCGGCGGCTCCGAAGCGATCATCGTGCCCCTGACCATCGCCGGCTTCTGCGCCATGAAGGCCATGTCGACCCGGAACGACGAGCCCGAGAAGGCTTCCCGTCCCTTCGACGCTGCCCGCGACGGCTTCGTGCCCAGCGAGGGGGCCGGCATCGTCGTGCTGGAGTCGCTGGAGCACGCACAGCGGCGCGATGCCCGCACCTACGCGGAGGTGGTGGGGTACGGCATGACCGCGGATGCCCACCACATGACGGCGCCCGACCCCGAGGGTGACGGATCCGCGCGCGCCATGCAGGCGGCCCTCCGGGATGCTGGCCTCGATCCCAGCGAGGTGGGCTACATCAACGCCCACGGCACCTCCACTCCCTACAACGATCGGTTCGAGACGCTGGCGATCAAGCGGGTCTTCGGCGAGCATGCCCGCCGGCTGGCGGTGTCGTCGACGAAGTCGATGACCGGTCACATGCTGGGCGCGGCCGGCGGGGTGGAGACTATCGCCACCGTCCTCAGCCTGCATCACGGCCTGCTGCCCCCTACCATCAATTACGAGACCCCGGACCCCGACTGCGATCTCGACTACGTGCCCAATCAGGCGCGCAAGCTGGACGTGGAAGTGGCCCTCAACAACGCCTTCGGCTTCGGCGGCACAAACGCGACCCTGGCCTTCCGCAAGTTCCGCGGCTAGACGTCGCCCTCGCCGACGCTGAAGTGGATCCCGACCGTGTCGCCGAGCTCGAGCGTCGGCTGGAGCATCAGTTTCGGGATCGCGAGCTGCTCGCCCGCGCCCTGACCCACGCCTCCTATGCCAACGAGCATCCTCCCCTCGGGCACAACGCGGGATTGGCGCTGCTCGGTGATGCAGCCCTCGCGCTCGTGGTGGCCGAGCGCCTGCTCGCCACCGATCCCGACGTCCCCGTCGGGGTGGTGACGCCCGAGCGAGCCCGCATCGTGTCGAGCGCCAACCTCGCGCGGTGGGCGATCGCCCTCGAGCTCGGTGGGCTCTTGCGTCTGGGGCGGGGGGAAGAGCAGACGGGTGGGCGTGAGCGCGAATCCGTTCTGGCCACCGGGCTGGAAGCCGTGCTCGGCGCGCTCTACCTGGAGGGCGGGGTCGACACGGTGCGGCGGGCGGTCGGCCGTCTGGCCGTGTGGTAGGCTCTCGACATGCGTCTCTGGCCCGGACGGCGACGACCCGTCGCCGCGTCGCTCTCCCCGGACGACCTCATACTCAGCGACGAGCTCGTGCGCCAGCGCGTCGACGACATCCTGACGCTTGGCCAGCACCAGCTCCGCGGCAACGGCCTCGTGTATCGCGGTCGGCTTCTGGTAGAGCCGGCCCGGGCCCGGGAGCTCCTGCAGGCACGGCTGCGCCCGCTGGGGCTGACCCCCTTTCTCCGGTCGGAGGGGGCCGATGTCGTTCTGCAGGCGGTCCCGCTCGCCGAGGGTGCGACGCGCCAGCGTATCGGCGTCAACGTGGTGCTGTTCGTCCTCACGTGCCTGTCCACCCTGCTGGCGGGGGCCTTCTTCTCGGGCTCTCCGACCTTCGATGCCTTCCGCTCCACGACGCTGGGAACGCTCTTCGTCAGCGGCATTCCCTTCGCGGCCACGCTGCTGATCATTCTGGGAGTCCACGAGTTCGGCCACTACTTCACGGCGCGGCACTACCGCGCCTCCGTCAGCCTGCCCTACTTCATTCCGGCGCCGCCGCCCCTCTTCCTGTTCGGGACGCTGGGCGCCTTGATTCACATGCGCTCGCCGGCCCGCGACCGCAACGCGCTCTTCGACATCGCCGCCGCTGGTCCCCTGGCCGGCCTGTTCGTGGCCGTCCCCGCCCTCGTGCTCGGGCTGGAATGGTCGACGGTGATTCCCACGCCGGCCGGCGACCACGTGGTCTTCGGGCAATCACTGCTGATGCGGTGGCTCGTCCACGCCCGCTTCGGCCCGGTGCCCGAGGGCCTGATGCTCTACACGCACCCGATGGCGGACGCGGCCTGGGCCGGCTTTTTCGTCACGGCCCTGAACCTGTTCCCCGTCGGTCAACTCGACGGTGGGCGCATCGCGTACGCCCTGTTCGGGCGACACCACCGGACGGTAGGGATCGTCACGGTGGCGGCGACGCTCGGCCTGGGCCTGGTCACCTGGTCGCCGAACTGGTTCGTGTGGTCGGCGCTCATCGTGTTTCTCATCGGCTTTCGTCACAGCCCGCCTCTGGACGACGTGACGCCGCTGTCCCTCGGTCGTCGCGTCGTCGGTGCCCTCTGTCTGGTCCTGTTCGTCCTCCTGATCCCTCCGGTCCCGATCGATATTATTTAGTGAGGTTGGACCCGGGCCGACCCCGAGCTCGCCAATGGTGTCCCGGACGAGCTCCGCGAACTCCGCGCTCGGCTGGCCGACGCGACGCGCCGATTGCGTCGTTCCCAGGCCCTCCTCTGGTCCTGCATCTACGCATCCGACCTGATCTACGGTCGGATGTTCTGGTTCAGCCGGAAGAAGTTCGTCGGGTCGTACTTGCGCTTGAGCGCCCGGAGCCGCTCGTACTTGGCCTCGCCGTAGGCCGCCCGCACTCGCTCCTGCCCCTCCTCCCCGAGAAAGTTCACGTAGACACGGCCCGTGGAATACGGACGCACCGCCTCCCACAGCTCCCGGGTCCACGCGATGCACGCGGACGCGCGGGCGGGCTCGGACCAGACGGCGTCGATGTTCACCGCATGGGCCGCCCGCCGGTCCTCGAAGGCCGATCCCTCCGGATCCTGTCGACCGACGGCCCCGCCCAGGTGGAAGATGATCGTGTAGGACTCCGGCGTCGCGACCCCCCAGGCCCGCTCGGCGAGCGTGTCGATGAGGGCATCGCTGAGCGAGGGCATGTACTCCGATTTCCAGTAGTAGCCGAGCCCGTGGGGCGCGGTGGGGTCGAAGAGCGCCTGGTGTGAGACGTACGGCGTCGGCCGGATCAGGTCCACCAGTGGCTGGCCGAACCGCCGCAGCGGGGCAACCGCTCGCTCGCCTTCCTCTACCGAGCCCGCGTAGCACGCGCCGATGACCACGACCGGTTGCCCGTGCACCCACGGAGGAAGGAAGGGCGCGGGCGGCGCCATCCGGAGGACCACGATGGTCGTCAGCTCGTCGGGCGCGGTCCCGATGAAGTCGCGGTAGAAGCCCAGGACCTCGCGGGTCTTCGCGGCAGGGTGGAGCATCACGCCGGCCAGGACGATCGGTCCGACGGGGTGCAGACGATACTCGAAGGACGTGACCACCCCGAAGTTGCCGCCGCCACCGCGGAGCCCCCAGAAGAGGTCGGCGTGCTCCTCAGCGCTGGCGCGAAGGAAGTCACCGTCGGCGGTGACCACATCGGCCGACAGGACGTTGTCGGCGGCCAGTCCGTGTCGGCGCATCAGCCAGCCGAGCCCCCCGCCGAGCGTGAGACCCGCGATGCCGGTGTGGGTGATGATCCCGCCGGGCGCGGCGAGCCCGAAGGCCTGGGTCTCGCGGTCGAACTCGCCCCAGAGGAGTCCCGGCTGCGCTCGCGCCGTTCGCCCCGCCGGATCGACCCACAGGCCCTTCATCGGTGAGAGATCGATCACGAGCCCGCCGTCACACACCGCGGTGCCGGCGACGTTGTGGCCGCCGCCTCGCACGGCGACGAGAAGATCGCGCTCGCGCGCGAAACGGACGGCGGCCCGGACGTCGGCGGCGCCGGTGCAGCGCGCGACGAGCCCGGGATGACGATCGATCGCACCGTTCCAGATCGCGCGGGCGGCGTCGTACTGCGGGTCGCCGGGACGGATGAGCTCTCCACGGAAGTGTTGCGCCAGGTCGGCGAGGGCCGCATCGTCGAGAGCGGTGGCGTCGCGATGCTCAGTCTCGAGAGCTGATCGAGCAACCATAGGGCACCTCCTGGTGACCGGCAGCATGGCTCCGGCCGGCCGGGCGGTAAAGCACAGAAAATGGACTTGCGAAGCCCTCCGCCGTTCACTACCCTCGGGCCAGGATGAAGGGGTACGGCCAGTTCTGCCCGGTCGCCAAGGCGGCCGAGATCGTCGCCGAGCGATGGACCCCGCTCGTCCTGCGCGAGCTGCTCTGCGGGAGCCGTCGCTTCAGCGACCTCCACCGGGGTGTGCCCCTGATGTCGCGCACGCTCCTCGCCGGACGTCTCGAGCAGCTCGAGGACGCCGGCATCGTGCGGAGCGTGGCCAGGCCGCGTGGCCGCGGGCGCGAATACCACCTCACCGCGGCGGGTGAGGAGTTGCGGCCGCTGATCGAGTGCCTCGGCGAGTGGGGCCAGCGGTGGGCCCGTGCACAGGTCGGCCGCGGTGACCTGGACCCGGGTCTGCTCATGTGGGACATCCACCGGCGTGTGAACCTGGAAGCGCTGCCCCCGGAGCGGGTCGTCGTGCGCTTCGACTTCCGCGGTGTGCCGGCGACCATGCGTTGCCCGAGAACGTGGTGGCTTGTGCTCGAGCGGCGGGAGGTCGACCTCTGCCTCAAGGACCCCGGTTTTCTGGTCGACATCGTGGTCAGCGCCGACCTCCGGACTCTGACACGGGTCTGGATGGGTGACGTGCGGCTGGCCGAGACCGTCCGTGCTGGCCTGATCCGGCTCGATGGGCCGCCGTCGCTCGTCCGCGCCTTCCCGACCTGGCTCACGCTGAGCGCATTCGCCGGCGTCGAGCGCGTCGGGGCCGCGGTCGCCGCCCGCCCGGCATAGCGACCCACTCGAGGCGTCATCGCCTGTTGCCCTCGACCCGATCACCGAGCGCCGGGACCGCACTCCGTGATCGAACACGGGCGCCCGGGCTTCGCCCGCCCGTGCCCCGCCGGATTCACGCTCGGCGCTCGTTTTCCCGCGTGCCGTGAGTCCCGACGGTGCGGGACGCTGTCCTGGCGATGTCGCCCTGCTTCCCCGTCGGCCCCCCGGCCGGGACGCGGGCGAGCAGGATGAAGCCGACGACGAAAAACATCCCCACCGCCACGATCGCGGCGCGCTGGTTCCCGCCGAGGGCCCAGGAGACGCCGCCGAAGACCAGGGGCCCCAGGATGGCCCCGGTCTTGCCGACGAGTTGATAGAAGCCGAAGAACTCGGCTTCCCGGCCGGCGGGAATCAGCGTGGCCATCAACGTCCGGCTGGCGGCCTGGATGGCCCCGAGCCCCGTTCCGGCGAGCACGGCCACCACCCAGAACTGCCACTTGGCCTGCACGAAGTAGGCGAGCACCGTGACCGCCGTCCACTGCACCAGCGTGATGGCCACGACGAGCTTGGGGCCCCGGATGTCGGCGGGACGCGCCCAGGCCGCCGATCCGACCAGCGCGGTCAGCTGGACCACCATGAACAGACCGATGATCTCCGTGAAGGTGAAGCCGAGCGTCTTGGCGGCGAAGACGGCGGAGAAGGTGACGACCGTGTTCACGCCGTCCTCGTAGATGAGGTAGGCGGCCAGGAACCTGCGCATGGCCCGGCGGGTGGGGTCGCGTACGATCTCGCGGAGCGTTGCCAGCGTATCGGCCATGCCGCGCCGCATGGCGCGGTCCAGACGGCCAGGCTGGCGTGTGTCGGCCGGCAGCGCGATGAACGCCGGCGCCGCGAAGACACCGAATTGCGCCGCCGCGGTCAGGAAGCACCCCCAGTAGGCCTCGGCACGGGCGAAGGGGTAGGCGGCGGCGAACGCTACCAGCGAACCGGCATACCCGACGGCGAAGCCGGCGGCGGAGACCCGGCCAAGATGGTCCGGCTCGACGATGCGGGGCAGATAGGAGTTGTAGCAGACGAAGGCGGTTTCAAACGTGAGCATGCCGATGACGGCGAGGACGAAGCCCCACAGGACGGCACCCGGGCCGACGGTGACCAGGAGGGCGGTGGCGGCGACCGAGGCCAGCGTCAGGCCGACGAGGAACGGCTTGCGCGCGCCGGCGTGATCGGCGACTCCTCCCAGCACGGGAGCGGCCAGCGCGACCAGCATCATCGCCGTCGAGACGGCGAGGCCCCACCAGAAGTCGCCGCGCCCGTCGGCGTTGCCCACCACCACGTTGGCGTAGTAGGCGGGATAGACCGTGGCCAGGACGATGGCGGCGAAGGCCGAGTTGGCGAAGTCGTAGAGCGTCCACGCGACGATCGTGCGACGCGACGACGCGGTCACAGCGAGAGCATGACACAGCCAGCGGTCGAATGGCGAGAACGCGGCGCGACCCTTCCCGAAGCCAGGACGATGCGCTAGTATCCGCGTCATGCCCGGCCGGCTCGATCTTCGCACGCTGGGAGCTCTCGTCCGCCGCGGCGCCATCGACACGGTGCTCACCGTGTTTCCCGACGGCTACGGCCGCTTGATGGGCAAGCGGGTTGTCGGCCGTCACTTCCTCGATCACGTCGCCGGCGAGGGCGTCCACGCGTGCATCTACCTCTTCACGGTGGACATGGACATGGAGCCGTTGCCGGGCTTCACGCTCACCTCCTGGGAGCGCGGCTACGGGGACATGAAGATGGTTCCCGACCTCGCCACGCTGCGGCTCATTCCCTGGCTGCCCAAGACGGCGCTGGTGTTCTGCGACGTCTACACCGACGAGGGCGAGCCCATCGAGGAGGCCCCGCGTTGGATCCTCAAACGCCAGGCCGCGCGGGTTCGCGCGCTCGGCCACGTGGTGAAGACCGCGGCTGAGCTGGAGCTGTACTGCTTCCGGGAGTCGTTCGCGGAGGCGCGGGCCAAGCGTTACCAAAACGTCACGCCGGTGGCCGCGTATCTGGAGGACTATCACATTCTTCAGACGACGAAGGAGGAGCCGCTGATCCGGGCGATTCGCAACGGCATGGAAGGTGCCCATGTTCCGGTGGAGACCTCCAAAGGTGAGTGGGGGCGCGGCCAGGAGGAAATCAATCTCGCCTATACCGAGGCCGTGGAGATGGCCGATCGTACCGCGCTCTACAAGCACGGGGCCAAGGAGATCGCCCACGCCCAGGGATGCTCGGTGACGTTCATGGCCAAGTACGACATGGCCGCGGCCGGCTCGTCGTTCCACCTGCACTCCTCGCTCTGGGACCGCGCGGGGCGCAAGGCGCTGTTCGCGCCGCCGGCGCGGGCCCGCGGACCGCGGCCGCCGCTGAACGCTCTCCTGGGGGCCTGGCTGGGCGGGCAGATCGCGATGGCCCGGGAGCTCGCGTACTTCTACGCGCCGACCGTCAACTCCTACAAGCGCTACCAGGTCGGCTCGTTCGCGCCGACCCGGGTC
>JBOHPM010000050.1:0-11451 GCA_050731715.1 Candidatus Rokuibacteriota bacterium | reverse complement strand
CCGTTCACGCGAGGTGCGACGGCCGTTGCAGTCTCCCACACGAGGTCGTGCTAGTAGAGCTTGCTCAGGTCCATCCCGGTGTAGAGGTGGGCGACCTGATCGGCGTAGCCGTTGAACATGAGCGTCTGGCGGCGGCGGAACTCGCCGATGCGCCGCTCGGTGGCCTGGCTCCAGCGCGGGTGACTGACGCTGGGATTGACGTTCGAGTAGAAGCCGTACTCCTGCGGCGCCGCCTTGTTCCACGCCGTCGCCGGCTCCTCCTTGACGAGCCGGATCCGCACCAGGGACTTGGCGCTCTTGAAGCCGTATTTCCAGGGCACGACCAGGCGGATCGGCGCCCCGTTCTGGTTGGGCAGCACGCGACCGTACATGCCCACCGTCATCAGCGTGAGCGGATGCAGGGCCTCGTCCAGGCGCAGGCCCTCCACGTAGGGCCAGTCGAGCCCGCCGCTGAACAGTCCCCGACGCTGGGCCGGGAACTGCTCGGGATCGAGCAGCGTGGTGAACTCGACGTATTTCGCGTCGCCGGTGGGCTCCACGCGCTTGAGCAGGGCGGACAGGGGGAAGCCCACCCAGGGGATGATCATCGACCAGGCCTCCACGCAACGCAGCGAGTAGACGCGCTCCTCGAGCGGGAAGGCCTTGAGCAGCTCGTCGATGTCGAAGGTCCGGGGCTTGCGCACGAGGCCCTCGACGCGGACGGTCCACGGCCGGACCTTCAGGCGATGGGCTTCGCGTGCCGGGTCGTCCTTGTCCACGCCGAACTCGTAGAAGTTGTTGTAGGTGGTCGCGTCCTTCCACGTGGTCAGTGGGTCCTTGACGCTCAGGGCCTCGTTGCGAGTCGCCGGCAAGGCCGCGCCCTGCGCGGCCGGGGACACGGCCTCGGCCTGACAACTGGCCGCGGCCAGGGCGGCCACGCCCGTGACGATGAAGTCACGCCGATGCAGGTAGAGCTTCTCGTCAGTGATCTCGGAGCTCCGGAAGCGCTCGGCACGTCGGATCAGCATGAGTCCTCCCAACTATCTCATGAGACCGAGAACTTGTAACCCTGGCCGTGGACGGTCAGGATCCATCGGGGCTGCTCGGGATCCGCTTCGAATTTCCGCCGCAGCCTGAGCACGTGCGTGTCCACCGTCCGGGTGGTGGGAAAGCGCTCGTAGCCCCACACTTCGTCGAGCAGCCGCTCGCGCGTCACCACCTCGCCCTGGTGGGCCAGCAGGTACGCGAGCAGATCGAACTCCTTGCGGGTCAGGCTCATCGCGCGACCAGCCTTGAACACCTGGCGGCCGCGGACCCGCACGCGCACGTCGCCGAAGGCGTACTCGGCGACCTTGTGGCGCGGCCCGGGCCGCCGCAACACCGCCCGGACCCGGGCCAGCAGCTCGCGCAGCGAGAAGGGCTTGGTGATGTAGTCGTCGGCGCCCAGCTCGAGCCCGCGGACCCGATCGGCCTCCTCGCCGCGTGCAGTCAGCATGATGATGGGGACGTCGATCCCCTGGGCCCGCAGGGCCCGGCACACCTCCCACCCGCTCATCTTCGGCATCATGAGATCGAGGAGCACCAGGTCGGGGGCCTCGCGGCCGGCCAGAGCCAGCGCCGCCTCGCCATCGGTGGCCGCGCAGGTCTGGTAGCCCTCGAAGCGCAGGTTGTCCTCCAGCCCGCGCACGATCTCCGGCTCGTCGTCCACGATCAAAATCTTCCGCATCCCCACTTCCCACCATAGCCTGCCCCAGTCCGGTCGGTTGTCACAACCGCGTCAATTTTCGGGCCGGGAGCTCAGGAGTATGAGCACCTGTTTGAGCACCTTGTCGTGCCAGGGCGTGTCCAGTCGGTCACGCGACGCGCTATCGTGGGGGCATGGTCCGGGGCCTGCTCCTTGCCGCGGCGCTGGCCTCTGCCTGCCAGGGGACGGCCCCAGGACCCAGGATGGCCTGCGTTTCCCCGTCCCCGACCGGCCGGTCGCGCCTATCGTCTCGCCGGCTTATTCGGACGAGGCCATGCGCGACGCCCAGGGTGAAGCCGAGCGGGTCCTGGACCGATTGGGCATTGCGTCCGGAGAGCGGGTGGCCGACATCGGCGCCGGCGAAGGCTACTACACGGTCCGGCTCGCTCGGCGCCTTGCGGGCACGGGGAAGCGCGAACGAGTCACGGGCTTCGACGAGGCCCCAGTCGAACACCAGGTCCGTGCCCGTCCGATCCTCACGCACGCGGAGCCCGACGTGTCCCCACATGGTCTGGAGCTCGTCCCCCGGGTTCATAGGTCAGGAGATAGACCGCGACGGCGTCGACGTCGACCGGGAGCTCCTCGGGCTGGCCTGCCGTCGCGATCGCCCCCGATACAACGAGGGCCGCCGCGCAGGCGACCGCCAGAAGGAGACGCATTCTCGCTGGGGCCCGCACCCGACCCGGTCTGTTTACGTGGCGTGGTGACGCAGGCCGGTACAGGTCGGGCCATGTCGGCGGTTCACCCAGTCCCGGGGTAGCAGCGTCTCCGAAGTAGCAGACGATCGAATCCACCAGGTGAACCACGGCTGACGATCTCATCGTCCGTTAGACACCCGATCGGCCCGCCGCGATGCTGGGGCAGCCGACCCCTTGCGCCTGTCGAGCCAGCCACCGCGGGGGAGCCGAGCCGAGCACTCAGCCTCGCTCGCCGGAGTCAGTGTCAATTGACGCCAGCGGAAATGGGGAATATCTCTGGAGCCGGGTCGCCGGTATCGGCAGCCCGCGTGATTTTACACGGCTGTGACAATTGCGGGCCGGGCACCGGCGCAGGATCACCGCCGCAGGAGATGCACGCGTATGGCGGAGCCTCGGCAAGCGAAGGGACCGCGGATCAGCGTTGTCATCCCCGCCCTGAACGAGGAGGCGGCTATCGGCTCCGTGATCGATGAAGTGCCCCGTCATCTCGCGGACGAGATCATCGTCGTGGACAACGGCAGCACGGATCGCACGGCCGAGATTGCCGCCGCCGCCGGCGCCCGCGTTGTGCGCGAGCCCCGGCGCGGCTATGGGTCGGCATGTCTGGCCGGGGTGCGGGCGGCCATCGACGCCGACGTGCTCGTGTTCCTGGACGGCGACCGCAACGAAGACCCCCGCGAGATGGACCGTGTGCTCGCTCCGGTGCTGGCCGGCCAGGCCCACCTCGTGATCGGCTCGCGGGTGCGGGGTGGCGCTCGCGCCGCCCTCACGCCCCAGCAGCGCGCTGGCAACCGCGTGGTCACGATGCTGCTGCGCTTGCTCTACGGCCTGCGGCTCACCGACATCGGACCCTTCCGCGCGATCCCGGCGCACGTGCTCCACGACCTCGGCATGGAGCACAAGACCTACGGCTGGCCTGCCGAGATGATCGTCAAAGCCGCGCGGCGCGGCTATCGCATCGTCGAGGTCCCCGTGAGCTGCCGGCCTCGTGTCGGCCGTTCCAAGGTGGCCGGCACGCTGCGCGGCACTGTGCTGGCCGGCTACCACCTGCTCCTCACCACCGTGCGCTACGCGTGGAGGCGCTGATGGCCTTCTCGGTCGGCATCGGCCTTACCAACGAGTGCAACCTCAAGTGCCCGCACTGCTATCGTCCGGACATGCTGGTCGAGCGGCTCACCCTCTCTGACGTCCAGCAAGTCTGCGACGCGATTGCGGTCCGGTCGATGAACCTTGGCGTCGGCGAGAACGGCCTCCACGCCGGGTACGAAGCGATCCTGGATTACGTGTGGGGCCGGGGCGTCAAGACGAGCATCACCTCCAATGGCCTCAGCATCCAGGCGCTGGGGGATGCCGCTGTCAAGCGCTTCCACAGCATCGAGTTTTCCCTCGACTTCCCCACGGAGCGCGAGCACGACGGCTTTCGCGGGGCTGGCAACTGGCGCACCGTGCTGCGCGGGCTCGAGCGCTGCGTCGATCTGGGTGTTCCGGTCACCGTGACCGCCGTGATGATGAGCATCAACTACGCCGGCCTCCCGGCCCTGGCTCGCCTGGCCGCCGACTTCGGGGCCAATCTGCGCGTCAACATCTACCAGCCCTCGAAGACGGACCGGTTCACGCTGACGTACAGCCAGTTCTGGACGGCGATCCGCGGGCTGGCCGATACGACCCGGCTAGTGGCCACCACCGAGCCAGTGCTGGCCGGCGTCCTCGGATTCGAGGACTTCGCCGGGCCGGGCTGTGGGCGCTCGACGGTGCGCGTGGGCCCCGATGGGCGCGTGTTGCCATGCACCTACTGGCCGTCGAGCCGAATGCGTGTTGCCGATCTCGTCCGACTAGGCGAGGCGATTGTCGAGGCCCCGGAGTTCGTCGACGCGCGCCGCCCGCCCCCGGCCTGCGCCGGCTGTCCCTGCCGCGGTGGCTGTGCCGGCCGCCGCGCCCTCGGCGGGCAGTTGGACGAGCCCGACCCCTACTGCCCGTTCGCGCGGGGGGACCATATCAGGCTCGACTGGACGCGAGCGGTCATCCAGGATCTTCCCAAGCTGGGCAGTGCCTGTACGACGGTCGTCACCGCGCGCTGATGGAGCCAGGCATGGGCATCGCCCTCCGTCCCTCCGTCGTTCCCGACCTCCCCCGGTCGCTGTATCTGGAGACCACCAACCGCTGCGACTCGGAGTGCCAGACCTGCATCCGCACGTTCGCCAGTCTCGAACCGCCCGCCGATTTGACGTTAGCCCAGGTCCGGGCGATCGTGGAGCAGTTCCCCGTGCTCGACCGGGTGGTGCTGCATGGCATCGGCGAGCCTTTGCTTAACCGCGAGATCTTTCATATCGTGGCCTGGCTCAAGACACGGGTGGCGACAGTCCTCTTCAACTCTGATGCGATCAGCCTTACTCCCCGGCGCGCCCGGCGTCTGATCGAGTCGGGGCTCGACGAATACCGCGTGTCCATGGACGCTGCGACCGCGGCGACCTACCGCCGACTCCGGGGCGTCGACCAGTTCGACCGGGTCGTCGGCAACGTCCAGCGCCTCGTCGAGCTCGAGCGAGAACTCGGGCGACCGACTCCGAAGGTGTCGCTGTGGTTCACGGCCACGCGCGTCAACCTCGAGGAGTTGCCGGCATTTGTGCGGCTGGCAGCCGGCGTGGGCATCGGTGAAGTCTACGTGCAGCGGCTGGTGTTCAACGGCCTTGGCCTGGCCATCGAGGAGAACGCGCTGCACGGCCGCCTGCGGGCGCGAGAGCAAGCCCTGCTCGACGAGGCCACGCGTATGGCCGAGGATCTCGGCGTCGCCATGCGCGCGTCGGGTCTCACCACGCCGCTGGACAGTCTCAAGGGTGGCGCGCCGCGCCCCCGGCATTGGGCCGGCTGCCAGCGGCCGTGGACGCTCGCCTACGTGACCGCCAACGGCAACGTGCTCCCCTGCTGCATCTCCCCCTGGGTGGCCCGTGACTACTCGGGGCTCGTGCTCGGCAACGCCTTCAGCGAGCGCTTCGCCGAGATCTGGAACGGCGAGCGCTATCAGAGGTTCCGCACCGACTTCGAGAGCGATGTCCCTCCCGACCCTTGCCGCGGCTGCGGGCTGCGCTGGAGCATCTGAGCGTGGCGGTGGACGTCCTGGGGGTGAGCGCGCGCGTGCCCGGCTGGCCACTGGCCATCTTCCGGATGGCCTATGGCCTGCTCTATCTCGACATGGCCCTCCAGAAAGCGCCCTGGATCGGCTACGGCTGGCTGCGCGGTTTCATCGAGAAAGAGATCGCCCATCCCACGTTCGCCTGGTACGCAGCGTTCCTGAGCGACATCGTGCTTCCACACTTCGGCCTCTTCGGGCTGCAGACCTTCGTCGTCGAGTTGGGCCTGGGCGTGCTCCTCCTCTTCGGTGTTCTCACTCGCCTGGCCGGCACCGTCGGCTTCTTCTGGCAGGCGCAGATCGCGCTGGGAGCGTTCAACGTGCCGGGCGAATGGTACTGGATCTGGCCACTGCTCACACTCCCGCTCTTCTGCTTCGCAGCGGCCGGCGCCGGCCGGATCCTCGGCGTGGACGCGTGGCTCGAGCCCGCGCTGGCCCGGCGAGCCGAGGCGGGCGCTGGCTGGGCCCGCCTGCTGAGATACGCGACGTGAGGACGCGTTCGCTCGTCCGGCTCGCCCTCGGGACCATCGGCATCGTCAGCCTCGCGGGCTATGGGCTCGACACCCGCCCTCTGCTGAGCGATGAGACGAATGTGTTCACGCGCCACGTGATCGTGTTCACCGCGCTCTTCATCCTCTACCTCGGCGCGACCGGGCTGACTCTCCGCCGGGGCGGCCACGACCGCGTCGTCCTGGGGTTGGTGCTGGGCTTCGGGCTGCTCTTCCGAGTCGCCGTCCTGCCCACGCCGGTGGTGCTCTCATCGGACGTCCATCGTTATCTCTGGGATGGGCGAGTGCAGCGCGCCGGTATCAGCCCCTACCGATATCCACCGGCCGCGCCCGAGCTGGCTCATCTGCGGGACGAGGCCATCTACCCGAGTATCAACCGCCCGACCAAGCCCACGATCTACCCGCCGGGCGCGCAGATGCTGTTCGCGGCGGTGACCACGGTGTTTCCCGACAGCCTGTTCGGGTGGCGGCTCTTCCTCCTCGGCGGCGAGATCGCGACGGGCGCTCTGCTGCTGCGCCTGCTCCATCGCATGGGCAGGCCGCCCGGCGCCGTCATCGTGTATGCCTGGGCGCCGCTGGCGGTGTTCGAGGGGATTCAGGCGGCCCATGTCGAGCCCGCGCTGTTGCCGCTGGTGCTCCTGGCGCTCCTCTGGCGTCAGGAGGGGCGGATGGCGATGGCCGGCGCCGCCACGGGAGCCGCCGTGCTGTTGAAGCTCTACCCGACGGTGCTCGCGCTCGCGTGGTGGCGCCGCGGGGACCGGCGCTTTCCGCTCGCCTGCCTCGGTGTGTTGGCCGGCGGTTACCTGCCCTATACCGCACCGGTCGGGTTCACGGTGCTCGGATTCCTTCCGGAGTATTTTTCGAGTGCCGAGGATTTCAACGTCGGTCTGCGGTGGTTTCTCACCGCGGGTGCCGGCCTGGGCGCCGACGGCGTGGTCGGTGAAGTCGCCCGCGGGACCGTGATGCTCCTGCTGTTCAGTCTCCTCGGGTATGTGCTGCTGCAGATCCGGAACCGGCTGCGCGAGGGCGCCGCCGGGATCTTCGGCGCTGGCTTCGCCGCGGTGGCCGCCTGGCTGCTGCTGACGCCAACGGCGCTCCACGCCTGGTACGTGATGTGGATGCTGCCGTTCCTCGCGGTGGTCCCCTCGGCGGCCTGGCTCTGGCTGAGCGGCGCCGTCGCGCTCTCCTATCTCAAGTATGCGTGGCCTGAGTTGCCGCTCTGGGCACGCCTCGTCGAGTTTGTCCCCCTCTACGCGCTCCTGATCTGGCATTGGCGCCGTCGGCCGCGGGCCGCAGCAGCCATGGTCTCGATGGGTGAGCGGACAGCTCCGGCACCTTTGCGAGGACCGTGATGCTGCTCGCGCTCGAGGCGCTCGCCGGCGCGATCGGGGCGGTGGCTATCGTCGGGCTGTTTCTCTACGGCGTTAACGCGTACGTGATGGTCGGGCTCCACTGGTGGCATCATCGCCGCCCGCGGCCCGCCCCCCCGCCGCTCCCAGACTGGCCTTCGGTGACCGTCCAGCTTCCCATCTACAACGAGCGCTATGTGGCCCATCGCCTGCTGAGCGCCGCGGGCGCGCTCGACTACCCGGCCGACCGCCTGGAGATCCAGATCCTGGACGATTCCACGGACGACACGGCCGCCATCGTGGCCGACACCGCCCGTGCGCTCACTGCACGCGGCCTGACCGTCGTGCACATCCATCGCCGGGAGCGGGCGGGGTTCAAGGCGGGCGCCCTCGCCGCAGGCCTCAAAGAGGCTCGCGGAGAGTTCATCGCCATCTTCGACGCTGACTTCGTCCCGCCGCCGGATTTTCTGAGGATGACCATCCCCCACTTCGTCGACGGCCGTGTGGCCGTCGTCCAGACACGCTGGGGTCACCTCAACCGCGACTTCTCCCTGTTGACGATCGCCCAGGCCCTGGGTATCGACGGCCATTTCGCCGTCGAGCAGGCCGCCCGCTGCGCCAGCAACCTCTTTCTCAACTTCAACGGCACCGCTGGTGTGTGGCGCCGGGCCGCGATCGAGGATGCGGGCGGCTGGCACCACGATACGCTCACCGAAGACCTGGACCTGTCCTACCGGGCCCAGCTCCGAGGCTGGCGCATCGCCTACCGGCCGGAGCTCGTATGCCCGGCCGAACTACCGGTCCTCGTCACCGGCTTCAAGTCGCAACAGCGACGCTGGGCCAAGGGCTCCATCCAGACTGCGCTGAAGCTGCTGCCTCAGGTCTTCCGGGCTCCGGTGAGCCTCTGGGTGAAGTACCAGGCGGCGGTCCACCTGACCTACTACATGATCCACCCGCTCATGCTCGTGGTGCTCCTCCTTGCGATCCCTCTCCTCGCCGTGCGGGAGCTGGCTCCGCCGAAGCCGCTCGTGCCCGCGCTGAGCGTGGCCTTCGCCCTGGCCACCCTGGGGCCGGCCTGTATGCTCGCCTATGCTCAGCGCGCCCTCGAACCCCGCTGGCGCCGGCGGCTCTGGCAGCTCCCCGCCATCATGGTGATCGGGGTGGGCCTGGCGTGGAGCACGAGCCTGGCCGTGCTCGGGGCGTTCCGGGGCGGCGACCTCACCTTCCTGCGTACTCCCAAGTTCGGTATCGGGCCCGCCGGCGGCGAGTGGCGGGGCAAGGCCTACGTCGAACGCCAGGCGCGCCTCGGCCTGGCCGAGATCGCGATCGGCCTCTACTGCGCGCTCGAAACCGTCCTCGTCTGGCGCCACGGGGAATACGGCGTGGTGCCGTACCTGTTCCTCTATACGTGCGGCTTCATGGCCGTGGGGATCCTGACCATGTTACATACGGCGCCGTCAGCCCGGCGTGCGCGAAACGATCCCGCATGAGCCGCTGCCATGCGGGGCACGGGCTGGCGGTGGCCGGGCTGGCGCTCGTCGCGACGGCGGGCGCGGCCGAGCGGGACGCTCTGGTCGCTGAGGGCGAGCGGTGGTGGAGGTCATCGGGCGATCCCCGGGCCCCCGTCGCCTGCGCCACGTGCCATCACGACCCCTCCGAGACACGGGGCTGGGCGCCAAGCTTTCCCAAGTTTCGACCGCTTCCGCCACCCCTCGGCCGGGTCATGACGTTGCTCCAGGCCAACGCGGAGGCTGTCACACGGCACTACGGCCACACCGATCCACGGCCCGCGGCGACGGCCATCACCGCGTTCCTCGCTGCCCAGGCCGACGGCCTCCCTCCCACGCCCGGCCGCGCCGAAAGGCAGCCAGCGTTTCCGGCCCGGCTGCGAGCGCTGGGCGAGAGCGTGGCGCGCGGGCACCGGCTGTATGCGCGCCGCTGCGCGGCCTGTCACGCCTCGGCAGTGATCGCGCCGACCCTCGCAGCATTTCCCCGTGCCGGGGGCGGCCGCGCCAAATCGCTCGAAGACTTTCTCGAAGAGCATGCGGGCGGGGACGGAGGGCTGGCATGGGACAGCCCGGCCATGGCCGACATCATCGCCTATCTGGTCTCAGACATCGCGGGGCGCGCGTCCTCCCCCTGACAAAGGAGCACCCATGCTGCGAGCTGTGTCCTCCGTCGTCATCGTGCTCGGCGTGCTCATCCTGGGGCCGGCGCTGGAGGCTGGCCCGGCGACGGTGATCACCGGCACCGTGAAGAGCAAGGCCGGCCTGCCGCTGCCGGGGTTGGCGCTCCTGGAGAAGGGTGAGATCCACAACAACGTGTGGGACCGCGGCGCGCTGATGGATGCCGCCGGTCGGTTCCGCATCGAGCTTCCCGCCGGCGGTCAGTACGGGCTTCACGTGTACTCCAGTGGCTACATCTACAAACCGGAGGCGATTCGGGTGGAGACGGGCCGGACCCTCACGGTCGACGTCGTCCTCGTCCCCGAGCCGACACGGTCGAACGATCCGGTTATCAAGCGCGTGGGGTTCTTCCCATGGGAGCAGCGCCAGGGCAAGCTGACGTTCGTCAAGCTCGACGTCTCGGACCCGAACGACGACCTCGGTCCCCAGATCCTCGCGTTCGACTCGGCCACCGGGCGGGCGTTCGCCATGCAGCCGCCACGGCGGGTGCGCGATCTGAAGGCCAACTTTCCCCAGGGGGTCTACCAGCTCGAGGTCGACACGTCCACGGCCCCCATCAATCCGCGCGACTGGCACTTCGTCGTCGCCGACCACCAGTGCAACACGACGGACATCCTGAGCGTCCCCCACGAGCCCGCGCCGCCGCGGGTGATCCGGTGAAGCCCGTGACGACCGTCAGATCCGTCGCCGTCGCCATCATGGCCAAGGCGCCGCGCGCGGGCGAGGTGAAGACGCGGCTGTGCCCTCCGCTCTCGCCGGTTGCCGCGGCTGCGCTCTACCGCTGCTTCCTCCTGGACAAGATCGAGCAGGTGCGGGCCCTCAAGGAAGCCCGGCCGGTCGTGGCGTACACGCCGGAGGAAGCGCGAGCGGAGTTCGAGGCGCTGGCCCCGGGCTTCGCCCTGGTGCGCCAAGATGGCCCCGACCTGGGCGCGCGGCTGCTCGCGAGCCTCGGCGCCCTGCTCGGCGACGGTCACACAGGGGCCATCGTCATTGACAGTGATACGCCGACGCTTCCGACAACATTTCTCCAGCAGGCGGTAGACAGAATCGCGGACCCGACGGTGGACGTGGTCCTGGGGCCCACGGACGATGGGGGGTATTACCTGATCGGCCTGCGGGCAGCGCGTTCAGACCTGTTCGAAGCGATGGAGTGGAGCACGCCGCGCGTGCTGGGAGAGACGCTCCGGCGGACGGCGGCGGCCGGACTGCGACTCGTCTGTTTACCTCCCTGGTTTGACGTCGACACCCCGGACGACCTGGCCCGGCTCCGTGACGCCGTGGTCCGCCGGCGCGGCCACGCCCCCCCGCACACCACGGCCTTCCTGGCGGAGCACGAGCGATGACGCGCCACAGCGAGACGCCGTGGCGCACGGTGGAATCCAAACTCATCTACGCCAACAAGTGGCTGTCGCTGCGGGAGGATCTTGTCGAGCTGCCGGACGGCCGCACGACGATGTACGGCGTCGTCACTACCGGGGATTGCGTCGGCGTGCTGCCTTTCGTGGACGCCCACACGGTGCTCTTGATCCGCCAGTATCGTTACGTGGCTCGCCGTGCCACCTGGGAAATGCCTACGGGCGGTGTGCACGCCGGCGAGTCACTGGAGGTGGCTGCCCAGCGCGAGCTGGCCGAGGAGATCGGGCATCGGGCCGGCCGTCTCAGTCCTCTGTGCACGTATCACACCAGCAAGAGCGTCATCGACGAGACCGCTCACCTCTATGTGGCCGAGGGGCTCACGCCGGCGCTCAGGCCGCCCGACGAGACCGAGTTCATTGACGTCCGGCCGTTCCCATTCGCCGATGCGCTCGGCATGGTTCTGGCTGGAGAGATCGTCGACAGCATGACCATCATCGCGATGC
>JBOHPM010000049.1:0-11456 GCA_050731715.1 Candidatus Rokuibacteriota bacterium | reverse complement strand
ATGGGCAAACCCGCCGCGGCGATCCGACCGCGAAGGTCGTCGAGGGTGAACGCGGGCTGTGCGGTCATGGCAGCGCCTCCTGGCCGGAGAGCTTACCTCAGTTGACACCCCGGCCGGTGCCGCCTAGCATCCCGCTCACTCCGGGAGGAGCCATGGCGACGAAGCGCGAGCTGATCGGCGTGGTCGGGGTCGGGCTCATGGGGACGGCCGTGAGCAAGCGCCTGCGGGCGGCGGGCTTCGACGTGCTCGGCCACGACGTGGATCCGCAGAAGCTCGCCACCCTCGCCGCCCTCGGCGGCCGTCCGGCGCGCTCGCTCGCGGAGGTCGCCGAGGCGTGCGGCACGGTCGTGCTGTCGGTGTTCAACACCGACCAGGTGGAGGAGGTCACCGCGAGCCTGCTCGCCGCCCGCGCCGCGGGCGCGCCGCCGCTCACCCTCGTATGCACCAGCACGTGCGATCCCGACCGCATCGCCGCGCTGGCCGCCCGCCTGCCGCCGACGCGCGCCCGGTTCGTGGAGGCGCCGGTGTCCGGCACCAGTGAGCAGACGGCGCGGGGCGAGGCGCTGGGATTGACCGCGGGCGATCCCGCTGCGCTGAGCGCCGCGGCCAAGGTGCTCGACGCCATCTGCCCGCGCCGTCACTACCTGGGCGCCGCGGGCAACGGGGGGCGGGCCAAGCTGGCCATCAACCTGATCCTGGACATCAACCGCGCGGGGCTGGCCGAAGGCCTGGTCTTCGCCGAGCGGGTGGGGCTCGACCCGGGCGCCTTCCTCAAGGTCGCCCGCGAGTCGGCCGCGTACTCGCAGATCATGGACGTCAAGGGCGACAAGATGGTGGCCGGCGACTTCAGCCCCCACGGACGCATCATGCAAACCATCAAGGACATCCAGCTCACCCTGGAGCAGGCCGGCCGCCGCGGCCAGCAGCTGCCGCTGGGCGAGACGTACGCGAGCCTGGTGACGGGGTGCGCCGCCCACGGGGAGGGCGAGTGGGACAACTGCGCGGTCATCCAGGAGCTGCGGCGACGGCGCGCCGTCTCGCCGATCGCGTAGAGGGGGACGCCATGCCTGGCGCGGTGGGATTCATCGGGCTCGGAAACATGGGGCGGCCGATGGCGCTCAATCTGGTCAAGCACGGCTTTGCCCTGGTCGTCCACGACATCGATCCGGCCAAGATCGGGCCGCTCAGCCAGCGGGGCGCGAAGGTAGAGAGCTCGGCCCGCCGCGCGGCCGCCGCGGCCGATCGCACGATCGTCATGGTGGAGACGACCGCGCAGGCCGAGACGGTCATCGCCGGTGACGAGGGTGTCATCCAGAGCGCCCGGCCGGGCCACATCGTGGCGTGCATGAGCACCATCGATCCCTTCGTGGCCCGCCGGCTGGCCGAGCGGCTGGCGGCCGGCGGTGTGGCGATGCTCGACGCCCCGGTGAGCGGGGGCACCACGCGGGCGGCCTCGGGAGAATTGTCGATCATCGTCGGGGGCCCGGCGCCCACGTTCGAGGCCTGTCGGGACCTGTTCAAAGCCATGGGCACGAACATCTTTCACGTGGGCGGCCCCGGCCAGGGCCTGGCCCTGAAGCTCGTCAACAACATGCTGATCCAGGTGAACCGGGTGGCCGTCGCCGAGGCGCTGGTGATGGGCGTCAAGGCCGGGCTCGACCCGCGCACGATCTACGACGTGGTCCGGGTCAGCACCGGCACCAGCCACGCCTTCGAGACCGGCGTGCCCAAGATCCTGGCCCGGGACTTCACGCCCGGCGGCACCGTGGACATCACCTACAAGGACCAGGAGCTGGAGACGGCGTTCGCCAAGCAGCTGGGCGTGCCGCTGCTCCTTGCCAACGTCACCCAGCAGCTCTACCAGATGGCGCGCGCCGCCGGCCTCAACAAGGAGGACGGCCTGGCCGTCATCAAGGTGCTCGAGCAGCTCGCGGGGGTGCAGGTGGGCGGCGACGCGGTCCATGGCCATCGCTGAGGGCGTCGACTATCTGAGATCGCACGGGGCCCGCCACACGGCCCGGCGGCTGTTCGAAGCGTATGTCTCCGGCCGACAGCGGGCTTACCTCCTGCAAAGCAACTACGAGGTGGTCGGCGGGCTGCCGCTGCGCGACGAGGGGCTGCTCTTTCGCTTCGCCCGGCCGGATGATCTGCCTGCCCTCACACGGACGTTCGCCCCGGTGCCGGCCGCCACGTTCCGCACGTGGCTGGGCCCCAACCACTTCCTGTGCCTGGCCCTGGCGGGTGACGAGCTGGCGGCGTACCGGTGCGACGCGACCATCGTGCCGCCCTCGATCCGCCCGGTGCTCCGCCTGCGGCCCGACCAGGTCTTCATGGTCGACCTCTCGACCGCGCCGGCGTTCCGCCGTCAGGGAGTCGCCCGGCAGATCTGGATCGCCATGGCGCGCGAGATGCTCCGCCTGGGTTATCGCGACTCCTGGGGCTTGCAGCGGCCGTTGCATCGGGAGGCGCTGGCCGCCTTCGACCGCACGCCGGACGTCGTCCAGCGCTTCGGAACGCTGACCCGGACCACCGTGCTCGGCCGCGTCCGCTTCCACATGACCCCCAGCCGGGGGCTGTCGGCTGAGCATCTCGGCGCGCTGGCCCAGGTGGTGGCCGACCTCGTGCCCGGAATCGCGCGGGTCGCGCTGCTCTTCAACCCGGGCACGACGATCGCGCCTCCCGAGGCGACCGAGGCGGTGATCCGCGCCGTCGCCAAGCTCGGCATCGAGCTGCGTAGCCTGTCGGTGACCGAGTCCACTGATCAGGCCGGCGCCTTCTCGGAGGCGTTCGCCAACGCCGCGCGCGAGGGCACCGATGCCCTGATCGTCCTCGACGACCCGATGTATCGGGAGCATGCCCGCACGATCGTGGGGCTGGCCCGGCGGCGGCGCCTGCCCGCGCTGTACGAGCGCCGCGAGTTCGTGGAGGCCGGCGGGCTCGTGGCCTACGCGCGTCCCCTGCCGCGTCCGGCCGCTCTGCCGCTGGAGCTGGGGGCTCGCGCGCTCGGGCTCGACCCCCTGGGCGGCACGCGCGCAGGGCTGACCATCAATCACGGGGCGGCCCGGGCGCTCGGCCTGACGATCCCCCGCGCCCTGCTGCTGCGGGCCGACGAGGTCCTCGGGTCGCGTTAGCCCCGAGCGCCGGCCGGCTCACACCGGGCGCGCGAACCCGTATTCCCGGGTCTGGTTGGCGTCGTCGGGCAACACGCGCTCGCCGGTCCGCCGGAATCCCATCTGTATGTAGAGCCGATGGGCTCGCTCGAATCGCGTATCCGACCAGAGGATGAGACGCGAGATCGCCCGGGCCCGACACCAGGCGACGACCTCCACCACCAGCGCCCGCCCCAGGCCACGCCCGCGCAGGTCAAGGTCGAGGTAGAGTCGATGCAGCTCGGCGGTGTCGGCATCGACCCGTTCGATACCGATCGATCCGACGATGCGGCGCTCGCGCCGCAGGATGAAGAACGCCCCTCGCGGCGCCTCGTAGTGCGCGGCGAAGTCGAGCAGGTCGGGCACTTCGATCGCCGGATCGTAGACGAAGCCGTACTCCTCGTACACGCGGCCGATGAGGGCGATCACCCCGGGGACGTCGTCGCGGTCAGCCGACGTGAGGCGCACACCGTCAGCCGGGGCTGGGCTTTTATCGATCACTCCCCGGGCCCCGCGCGCACGACCTCCAGCGCGGCGAAGGCCACGCTCAGGGCCCGAGCGTCCGCGCTGCGGCCGTAGTCCCGGGGGCGGTCGGCCCGCGCGAAGCGGAAGCTCACCTCGTTGGGCCCCGCGGTCAGGACTTTCCCCGGTACCCGCAACTCGTACCACCGCCAGCCGGTGTCGAGCCGCAGCGTGGCCACCGGCTTCCCGTTCACGGTGATGGCCACGCCCTGGCACGGGGGGCGACGCGGCGCAATGAAGGGCAGCAGGTGCAGCCGGAACAGGTGGTCGGCCGTCGGGAGCCCCGGAAGCACGACCTGGGCCTCGAGCCCTTCGGCCCAGGCCATCGGGAACCGACCCACCCAACTCTCGTCCCCCGACCAGCCGTGAGTCATCATCGGCCGCGACTCCTTGGTCCCGAACTGCACCAGCACGTTGCCCGAGGAGGCACCGGCTGGCCCGGCAGCGGTCGGCTGATGCGCGGCCAGTGCCCGATCGTACGCGGCGAAGAACGCGATCAAGGGAACGGCGATCATGACCGCGGCCAGACCGAGCCCCCACGCGATCGGGGCCCGCGCCGGCGGGGCGGGCTTGAGCGACCCACGCGCCACCAGGATTCCGATGCCTGTCCCCAGCAGAGCCCCGACCGCCACATCGAGGAGGACGTGGGACCGGTGGTACACGCGGGCCACACCGGCCACGACCGCCGCCAGTGACAGCAGGGGCGCCCACGTCGGAAAGGCGTGACCGAGAACCGCCGAGAGCGCAAAGGCGGGGCTCGCATGGCTCCACGGCAAGTGATCGGTCGCCGCGCTGACGTCGGGGCGCGGCATCGGCAGGATGATCGCGAGCAAGGCCGAGCCCAGGCCGGCCAGCACCACGGCAACGAGAGCCACCCGGCCAGCGCGCTCGGCGCGCTCGTGACGAGCGAGCCGGCCTCCGAGCAGGAGCAGGAGCGCCAGCCAGAGGTCGTGGAAGCCGTCGCCGAGTCGCTGGAAGACACCCATCGCCCGGGCGACGAGTCCGGAACTGATCAGCGTGCACCCGGCATCGAGCAGGTCCATGGGCGCGGGGTGTCTACGTCCGCGCCGACGCGAACGCCGGCATCACCTCGCGCGCGAACCACGTGAGCTGCTCCAGCATCACGGCCTTCGGCGTGCCCATGCTGAGGCTCAGGTTGGCGTACTCGAGGCCGGGATACTTCCCTTGCAGATGCTTGAGGTAGGCGACGAGCTCCTCGGGCGGGCCGCAGAACCACGCCCCGGTCCGGGCGAAGTCCTCCACGGTGGGCACACCGGCGGCCGCCCAGCCGCCCCGGCGCGTGGAGGCGCGCAGCTGGGCCTCGGTGATGCCGGGCACGAAGCCCAGCGGCCCGAACATCTTGACGTGCTCCTCGTAGAACGGCGTCACCTCACGGATGGCCTTCTCCCGCGTCTCGGCCAGATGGAAGAAGATTCCGACGCAGAGGTCCTGGCCGGGCGCCAGGTCCACGCCGGCCCGGGCCGCCGCCTCACGATAGGCCAGGATCGGCTTCTCGGCCATGGTGGCGGCGCCGCCGCCGATGATCCCCTTGATGCGGTGCTTGATCATGAAGTCCAGGCCCCGCGCGCTGGCGCTGACGATGGGCTGCCAGCACTCCACGGGGCGGCGCAGCGGGCGCGGCACCAGCGTGAGCTCGGACAGCTCGTAGCCGCGATAGGGGACGGCCGGCGGCAGCGTGTAGTGCTTGCCGTGGTGCGCGAAGGACTCCTGGTTGAAAGCCTTCATGACGATGTCGACCTGCTCCTCGAAGATCTCCCGGTTGGCCTCGGCGTCGAGCATGGGGCCGCCCAGCGTCTCGACCTCGCGCGTGTGGTAGCCACGGCCCACGCCGAAGATCACGCGCCCGCCGGTGAGGATGTCGGCCATGGCGAAGTCTTCGGCCAGCCGCAGCGGGTGCCACATGGGCGTGATGTTGAACCCGCAGCCGAAGCGCAGCCGCTTCGTGACGTGGGCCAGGTGCACGGAGTGCATCAGGAGGTTGGGGATGACCTCGTAGCCTTCGTGCTGGAAGTGGTGCTCGGCCAGCCACAGCGCGTAGTAGCCCAGGTCGTCCATGGTCCGGGCCAGGGCCTCGGTCTTGTCGAACACCGAGGCCAGATGCTCGTTCGAGTAGCGGCGCTCGTTGGCCGGCGTGGCGTCCTGCCCCATGTCGCCCAGATCCACGTGCCCGGCGTAGAGCGATGAGAACTTGGTGATCATGGCTGTGCCTGCCCTCCCTGGTGCGTGCGGTTCGGCGCGAGGCGTTCTATGCTAGCGTAAGGATCCAACCCTGAGAAGAGGCGGTGGAGCCCGCTGATGCCCGACGACGCGCCCAAGACCTCGTACGAGCTGGCCATGGAGCGGCTGCGCCAGAAGGAGGGGGCCGCCGGCGCCGAGGCGCGCCCGCTGACCGACAAGGACCGAGCGGCGATCGCCGAGGTCCGGAAGGTCTACGAGGCGAAGGTGGCCGAGCGCGAGATCCTCCACCAGCATTCGCTGCGCCAGGCCAAGAGCCACGAGGAGGTCAGCAAGCTCGGCGAGGAGCTGGCCCGTGATCGCGAGCGCTTCGCGTCGGAGCGCGACCGCAAGATCGCCGAGATCCGCAAGGGCGCCGCGCCCTAGCCCGGGGGCCTACTCCCGCCGCGACGCATTCGCCGAGACTTCGAACTCGTTAAGCCAGAAGATCAGGGTCCAGGGCATGTAGTAGGAGCGATCGCGGGTCCGGCAGCGCCGCGAGGAGGAGCGGACGCACGAACGCGCGGGTCCTCAGTCCCCTGGCTGCAGGTAGGGATAGCGGAAGTCGGTCGGCGGCACGAACGTCTCCTTGATCGTCCGCGGGCTGACCCAGCGGAGCAGGTTGAGCACGCTGCCGGCCTTGTCGTTGGTGCCCGAGGCCCGGGCGCCGCCGAAGGGCTGCTGGCCCACCACCGCCCCCGTCGGCTTGTCGTTGACGTAGAAGTTGCCCGCGGCGTCGCGGAGGGCCTCCGTCATCCGGGCGATCGCCGCGCGGTCGCGGGCGAAGATGGAGCCGGTCAGCGCGTAGGGCGAGCCGCGATCGCAGAGGGCCAGCGTCTCCTCCAGCTCCCGATCGGGATACACGTACACGCTCAGCACGGGACCGAAGATCTCCTCGCGCATCACCTTGACGTCGGGCGTGCGGGCCAGGATCACCGTGGGCTCGACGAACCAGCCCTTGCCGTCGTCGGTGCCGCCCCCGACGAGGATCTCGCAGTCCCGCGACTGCCGGGCCCAGTCGAGATAGCCCTTGATGCTGCTGAAGGCCTGGCGGTCGATCACGGCGCCCATGAAGTTGGTGAAGTCGCGGACGTCGCCCACCTTGATCTGGCTCACCTGCTCGCGCAGCGTCCGCGCCAGCGCCGGCCACAGCGAGGCCGGCACGAACGCGCGCGAGGCCGCCGAGCACTTCTGGCCCTGGTACTCGAAGGCCCCACGGGTCAGCGCGGTGGCCAGGGCCGCGACGTCGGCCGAGGGGTGGGCGAACACGAAGTCCTTGCCGCCCGTCTCGCCGACGATGCGCGGGTAGGACTTGTAACGGCGGACGTTGCGGCCCACCGTCTCCCACATCGCCTGGAAGGTGCCGGTCGAGCCCGTGAAGTGGATGCCGGCGAGATCGGGCGAGGCCAGCGCCGGGTCCCCCACCTCGGCCCCCGCGCCGGGAACCATGTTGATGACGCCGGGCGGCAGCCCCGCCGCCTCCAGCAGCGCCATGATGTAGTGGGCCGAGAGGATGGCCGAGGAGGCGGGCTTCCAGACCACGGTGTTGCCCAGGATGGCGGGTGCCGTCGGCAGGTTGCCGCCGATGGCCGTGAAGTTGAAGGGCGTCACCGCGAAGACGAACCCCTCCAGCGGCCGGTGCTCGAGGCGATTCCACACCCCGGGCGACGAGAACGGCTGCTGCCGATAGATCTCCTCGGCAAAGTGGACGTTGAAGCGCCAGAAGTCGATCAGCTCGCAGGCCGAGTCGATCTCGGCCTGGTGCGCGGTCTTGGACTGCCCCAGCATGGTGGCCGCGTTGAGCACCTGTCGCCAGGGCCCGGCCAGCAGGTCGGCGGCCGCGAGAAAGATCGCCGCCCGATCGGTCCAGGCCATCCGCGACCACGTGGGGTGCGCGGCGAGCGCCGCCGCGATCGCCTGGTCGACTTCCCGGGCCCCGGCCTGCTGCCAGGTGGCGAGCACGTGGCGGTGGTCGTGCGGCATCGTGGTCTCGGCGATCCGGCCGGTCGGCACCGCGCGGCCGCCGATCCGCGGCGTGATCTCGATCACCTCGCTGGCCATCTTCTGGAGCTGGGCCCGGAGCGCCTGCCGCTCGGGCGTGCCGGGCGCATAGCTGAGGGTGGGCTCGTTGCGAGGGCTGGGTACCATGGGCGCCTCCTGCTGCATTTGATTTTACGCCCCGGGTCGCTAGCCACGGCAAGATAGAGCGCGATGGCGCTGACGGAGCTGCCCCTGCACCTGCCCGGCCGGCTCTACCGGTGCCCCATGCCCTTCAGCGAGTTCGACCGGGCGGGCCTCCTCCTCGACCTGTTCAAGCTGAACGAGATCTCCCTGGTCGTCGTCCTCGCCGAGGCCCAGGAGTGTCTGGACGTCGCCCGCTGCGATCTCATCGGCCTCTACCGCAGCCGGAGCCTGGAGGTGATCCACCTGCCCATGCGCGATTTCACGGCCGGCAAGGGCGAGCCCATCGGGCCCTACGTGCAGCGGGTGCACGCGGAGCTCCGGGCTAGCCGCCACGTCGCCATCCACTGCCGCGCGGGCATGGGCCGGACCGGGATGTTCGCCGCCTGCCTGGCCCGAGAGGCGCTGGGCCTCTCCGGCAACGAGGCCATCAAGTGGATCCGCCGGCTGGTGCCCGGCGCCGTGGAGACGCGTGGTCAGGAGGACCTGGTCCGGGCCTATCTGGGCTGAGGCACGCGCGCTTGAAGTCGCCGGCCCGCGGCGATAGCGTGGGCCCATCGTGCGGATCATCGCGCATGTGGACATGGACGCCTTTTACGCCGCCGTCGAGGAGCGTTACAACCCGCAGCTCCGGGGCCGGCCGGTGGTCGTGGGCGCCGACCCCAAGGAGGGGCAGGGCCGCGGCGTGGTGACCGCCGCGAACTACGCGGCCCGCAAGTACGGCATCCGGTCCGCCCTGCCGATCACCCGGGCCTGGCGGCTGGCCCAGGCGGCCCAGCGCCGGGGGGAGCCCGCGACGGTCTTCATCGAGGGCAACCACAAGCTCTACGGCGAGGTCTCCCGGCGCATCATGGCCCTGCTGGCCCAGCGCGCCGATCTCTTCGAGGAGGCCAGCATCGACGAGGCCTACCTGGACCTCTCGCCGCTGGAGAGCTTCGACGCCGCCGCCGACCGGGCCCTGGCCATCAAGCGGGAGATCGTCGCCTCCGAGGGCCTCACCTGCACCGTCGGACTGGGCCCCAACAAGCTCGTGGCCAAGATCGCCTCCGACTTCAAGAAGCCGGACGGCCTGACCGTGGTGCGCTCGGAGGAGGTCCAGGCCTTCCTCGATCCGCTCCGGATCCGGGTCATCCCCGGCATCGGGCCCAAGTCGGAGGCGCTGCTCCACGAGCGCGGCATTCGCACCGTCCGCCAGCTGCGCGACCTCGAGCTCGCCCAGCTCGTCGACTGGTTCGGCCGCTGGGGGGAGGATCTCTACGCCAAGGCCCGCGGGAGCTCGGACAGTCCCGTGTCCAACGAGTGGGAGCCCAAGAGCGTCGGCGAGCAGGAAACGTTCGAGCGCGACACCCTGGAGGCCACCTTCGTGCTGGAGCGTGCCCGCGAGCTCGCGCACGGCGTCTTCGTGCGCCTGGGCGGGCACGGCGTCTCGGCCTTCCGGACCGTCACCGTGACCGTGCGCTTCGAGAACTTCATGACCTTTACCCGGTCTCACACGCCGCGGGAACCGCTCGCGACGGAGCAGGCGCTCTACGCCGGTGCCGTCCGCCTGCTCCTGCCCTTCCTGGACCACCGGGAGAACCCCAGGCACCGGAAGATCCGGCTGATCGGCGTACGCGCGGAGAAACTCGTGCGGGCGGCGGTGCCCACGCCATGACCCGACGGCCGATGGGACGACACCTCCGGGGCGTGGCGGCGCTCCTGCTGCTGGGGGCCGCGTGCACGTCGGGTGGCCAGCATCAAGACCGTGTGGTCTTGCCCGGCGGGACCCGCGACAGCAGCGGGCCCGTCGCCGAGGCGATCGCCGCCATCCGCGCCCAGCACGTGGCCGAGATCCCGATGGAGACCCTCGGCCTGACGGCGCTGCGCAGCCTGGAGACCATTCCGCCGAAGCGCGCCCTCCGGGTCGTCGAGGCCGGCTACGGCGCGACGATCATGCAGGGCGAGTCGCGGTCCCCCGAGTCGATGCTCAAGGTGTCGTGGCCACCCAACCCTCCGCCGGGCACCATGCTGCGGGCGATCCAGCAGGCGACGGACTTCGTGCGGACCCGGCTGGGCACGAGCGTCGACGACATCAATGCCGCCATGCTCCGCGGCCTCATGGCCCTCGACAGGGACGGGGCCTACCTGGACCCGCCGCGGTATGCCGCGCTCAAGAACCCCTCTCCGCCCGGCGTCGGGCTCGACGTGACCCTGCGCGAGCGAGTGCTCACCGTCGTCGCCCCGATCGACGGTGGGCCGGGCGCTCGGGCCGGGCTGCGCGCGGGCGATCGGATTCTCCAGGTCGACGGGGTGGCGACCGAGCGCATGAGGCTCTCCGACGCCGTCGACCTGCTCTGGGGACGACCGGGCAGCAGCACGAAGCTGACCGTCGCCCGCCCGGAGTGGCCGCAGCCCCGAGAGATCGCCGTCGTCAGGGACACGACCCGAGCCCGCAGCGTGGAGTCGAAGGTGGCTCGTCCTGGCGTCGGCTACATCCGCATCCGTCGGCTCCAGGACTCGACGCCGCCTGAGGTCCAGACCGCGCTGGACACGCTGGGCGCGGCGGGCGCGAAGGCGATCGTGCTCGATCTCCGGGTCAACAGCGGTGGGCCCGTGACCGCGGCGATCGGGGTGGCCGAGCTGTTCCTTCCCGCGGGGAGACTGATCGCCTACACCGAGGCTCGGACGACGCAACAGACCATCCGATTCCCCGCCCATGCCAAGCGTCCGATCGTCGACGTCCCGCTGGCGGTCCTCGTGGACGAGGGCACGGCGGCCGGAGCGGAGATCGTCGCCGCTGCGCTCCAGGAGTGGCAGCGGGCCAGGCTCGTCGGGACGACCACGCAAGGGCAAGGTTCGATCCAGTCCCTCATCCCGCTCTCCAACGGCGGCGGCCTCAGGCTGACGACGGCGCGGTGGTTCACTCCCGGGGGCCGCTCCCTCGATCGACGCGGGCTCACGCCCGACGTGGAGGTCGCCCGCCGCCTCGACGAAGACCGGCTGCTCGGGGACCCCGCGCAGGATCCCCAGCTGCGCCGGGCCCTCGACGTGGTGGGGGGCCGCCCCCTCGCGCTGAGCTTCTAGCCGAGCGCCCGGGCCACGATCAGCACCCCGACAGCGACGAGCCCCAGGCCGGCGATGCGCCCGAGGAGGTCGCCGCCCGGCAGCACTTTCTCCACCAGGACGGCCACCGCGATGGCGGCAACCCACAGGAGGTTCATGACGCCCGCCACGAAGAGGAGCGCCATGAGCGCCCAGCAGCATCCCAGACAGTAGAGCCCGTGGTGCAGTCCCATCACGAACGCCCCGCCGCGCCCTTCGCGCCAGCTGCTCATGAGGAAGGACAACGGTGAGCGGCACGTGGAGAGGCAGGCCCGCTTGAGCGGCGTC
>JBOHPM010000048.1:0-11484 GCA_050731715.1 Candidatus Rokuibacteriota bacterium | reverse complement strand
CTCTCGCACGAGCTGCATCGTGTCCGCGGGCCGGTCCTGCGCGACAACGGGGACAGCGAACAGTAGCGCCACGACGACGACGGCGAGTCGAGGCAACATCGTCTTCCTCCTTTTCGTCGGCTTCAGCCTCCGTACGGCTCAGCGACCGGGACGGGGTGGCGGTCCGGCTCCGGCGCTGCCATCACCGGCTCCCCCATGTTGACCCAGTCGGCGAGGAGCGAATAGCTGACGGCGAGCACGACGGGCCCCACGAAGAGGCCCACGATACCGAACGCCAGCAAGCCGCCGACGACGCCGCTGAATATGAGCCACAGCGGCAGGTCGGCGCCCTTGCGAATGAGGATCGGGCGGATCACGTTGTCGATGCCGGTCACGAAGATGGTCCAGAGCAGCAGCGCGGTGGCCCACCCGGTGCTGCCCGACCAGTAGGTCCAGACGACGGCCAGGAGCAGCACGGGCAAGGGCCCGAGCTGCGCGATGCAGAGCGCGAACACGAGCGCGGTCAGGACCGCGGCGTACGGCACGCCACACACGAGCAGACCGAACCCAGCCAGGCATGCCTGGATCAAGGCCGTGACGATGATGCCCAGCGCCACGCCCCGAATGGCCTGCGCGGCGAGCCGGGCGGAGTGTTCTCCCCGCGCTCCCGCCAGGCGTCGCGCGAACCGCCGCACGCCGTCGGCGACCGTCTCACCGGAGGCGTAGAGCAGCGTCGCGATCACAACGACCAGCACGAACTGCACCAGTACCATCCCGATCGTGCCCACCGTGCCGAGGATCCAACCGATGATCTGCCGGGTATAGGGGGTCAGGCTCGCGGACAGCTCGTCCGGCCGCACGGCGGCCGCCTCCTTCCACTTTCCGGCGAGCCGCGGCCCCAGCCCGGGCAACTGCTCGAGCCACTGGGGAGGCGGCGGCACGGACCAGGTGGCGAGCCACTGCACGCCGCCGGCGATGTCCTGCGAGTGCGCCACGATCGTGGTGAGGGCCAGGGCCAGCGGAAGGAGCAGGCCGAGCAGCAGCGCCAGCGTCATCACTCCCACGGCCAACCCGCGCCGGCCCCACAGGAAGGCCTGCACGCGCTCCATCAGGGGCCACGACGCGACCACGATCATGGTGGCCCAGATCGCCGCGGGGAGAAACGGTCGCAGGACCCAGAAGGAGGCGACGATCATGCCCCCGATGAACAGCACGGCCAGCGTGGAGCGCGTCAGGTCGCGGGAGATGGCGGTGTTCAACACGTTAGCCTCCAACGGTAGGACCGGCTGGGACTCACGTCCATAGGATGTTGGTCGCATAGGCTACCGCATCAGGCCTATTGCTTTCGCGTCGTCCGTTCGGCTTCGAGCTGACCCTGGCGCGCGTGGTCGATGACCTCCCCCAGGATCCGCGCCAGCTCTTGCGGCGCGTGAAAGCCCATGGAGTTCTCGGCCGCGACGAAGTCGAGCCTCCATTGCGCCTTCCGGTGCTGGACAGTGGCGGCCTGGAGGCCGCGCTCGCTCGCCCCCCGCTTCTTCGCGGCCACGATGGCATCGAGCATGTCGGTGGTGGCCCGGGCCGCGCGCTGCAGGAGCGCGTGGTGCCGATCCTGGATGCCGAGTACGCGGGCCTCCAGCTCCTTCTCGGCCACCGCGTGGCAGGTCTGGCAGGCGCGGTTAAGGTTGAGGAGCGGGCTCCGCACCCAGTGGTCGCTGACCTTGGCCGCGCCGACGCGCTCGTAGGGCATGTGACAGTCCGCGCAGGCCACTCCGGCCCGGGCGTGGACGCCCTGGGACCACACCTCGAACTCCGGATGCTGGGCCTTGAGCACCTTGTTGCCGGTCTCGGCGTGGACCCAGTCCGTAAGTCCTTCCCGCTCGTAGTACGTCTCGATCTCCTCGACCTTGAGGCCGTTCGCCCAGGGGTACGTCACGACCTTGCCCGGTCCCTTGAAGTAGTACTCGACGTGACATTGGCCGCACACGAACGAGCGCATCTCCTGGCGGGTGGCGTCCCGGTTCGGGTCGTAGTTGGCGGTCCCCTCCTTGGCCTTGAGCGCTTTGATCCCGGCGATGAAGGCCGGCCGGGTGACGCGGACGGACATCGTCGTCGGGTTGTGGCAGTCCACGCAGGCCACGGGGTGCTGGATGAGGAGCTGGCCCTTGTCGTCCTTCATCCCTCGAGCCTCGGCATACGGCATAGCGGAGACTTGCTCGAAGCCTTTCTGGACGTCCCCCTTCCCGACGAAGCGGTAGAGGGCGAGGGTCGAGGCGTGGCACTGCAGGCACGCGCCGGGCTGCTTCCGCTCGGTCACGCGTCGGGTCTGCTCCTGATCGAAGAGGCCGTAGTAGTGGCCGCGCCGGTCACGGTAATCGAGGGCGAACGCGTAGCCCGCGAAGATCCGCTTGAGCCAGGGCTCCCGGTCGAGCTTCTGCTCGGCCGGCCCGCCGTCGCTCGCCCCCAGGCCACGGCCGCCGTACTTCGTCGTCGTGGGCAGCGAGGTCTTCAGATACGAGTCGTACTGGAACGGCCAGTTCTGGCCCCAGACCTTAGGGTCCATGGTGTCCTCGGTCACCTCGACCATCCGGATGAAGGTCTGCCGGGCCTCTTGCTTGCGCTCGAAGATGTTGGTGAGCAGCGCGAGCAGCAACACGGTCAGGCCGCCGACTCCGAGAAGTGCCAGCAACGCCAACAGCCATCCCCGTTGCCGTCCGACGGGTGATCCGGTACTAGCCATGGGCGCTCCCTTTCTAGCCGCGCCTCGGACGGCGGGGCCCCAGCCCCGCGACGGCCTGCGGCTCGGACAATTTCGTCAGCTCGCCTCGGCCGGCGGGGCCCCAGCCCCGCGACGGCCTGCGGCTCGCACCGCGGTCTCAGCCGCCCGCGCCGTGCCCGACGCTGGCGTGGCAGTGCAGGCAATCGAGTCCGCCACGCGCCCCGGCGGCCTCGGCCACCGCATGAACGAGGGCTTCGTGACATCGCACACAGTTCGCGCGAACGAGGTCGCGGTCCCTCGGGGTGATCTCGATTGGCTCTTTGAAGTTCTGCAGCGTGAACGCGGCCGAGTGGCGGAAGCCGTGCTCGGCCTTGGTCGTCCACTTCGCGAGGCCGGCATGCGGCAGATGGCACTCCACGCAGGTCGCGGCGTGGCGGTGGCCGCTCTTGAGCCAGGCGTCGTACTGCGGATTCATGACGTGGCAGTTCACGCAGGCCCGCGGGTCGGGCGAGAGATAGGAGAAGCCCTTCGCGTACACGAAGGTGAACGCGCCGACGCCGACGGGGATGCCGAGCACGCAGGCGAAGAGGACGGCGACGCCGGCCCGCGTCATCAGAGGACGACCAGGAACAGCCAGGGCGTGCCCAGCAACAAGAAGACGAGGAGGCAGAAGGCGGTGGTGAGCGCGCCTAGCCGGTACAGCTCGCCTTGCGTCAGATAACCGCTGCCCACGAAGATGACGTTCTGGCTGCCGCCCTGCGGGGTGATCGTCGAGAAGTAGCTGCTGGCGAAGCGCCGGGGCCCCGACGCGGACCAGGTGCCTTCGAACGTGCGCGTTACACCGGGAACCGGCCCGCCGCGGGAATCGACGGCCGGGTCTGAGCACGCGACCGCGACGAGCACGACCAGCGCCGGGCCTCGCCACAACGAGCCGAGTTTCACGAACGCTTTGCGAAGAACCGACTGGCGCCCGGATGTACGGGGATCGTGATGCCCCGGAGGCCGCTATCCTTCGAGACCTTGACGGCCTCCGCACTCCCTGACGCCGCGAGATCGGCCTTGCCGAACACGAAGCCGACGACCTTCTCGACCTCGGCGTCCGGCGCCTCCGTCGTGGCGACGAGCAGGGCCGCCGTCGCCACGGTCGCGACCGGCTCGCCCTGACCGGGATAGGTGTTGGGCGGCAGCGTGATCGCCACGAGTCCTGGGTTCTCGGCGACGAGGCGGTTGATCGTGCGGCTCGGCAAGGCCAGCAGCCTCATGCCAGCCTGCCCCGCCAGCTGCTGGAGATCTCGGGCGGGAGGGGCGATGGTCACGAAGAACGCATCGAGCTGGCCGGCGACCAGCCGCCGCGCAGCTTCTTCGCGCCCACGCTCGCTCGCCTCGCCCAGGTCGCCAACCTTGAGGCCGTGCGCCGACAGGACCGCCACCGCGCTGTGCTGCGTTCCCGAACCCGGCGGACCGATATCTACGCGCTTGCCACGCAGGTCGTCGACGGTGCGGATCGGCGAGGCCGCCGGCACGACGATGTGCACCGCCTCCGGGAACAGGCTACCCAGCGCGCGCAATGTCGTGAGTGGTCCCCCCCGCCCGAACGGGCCGCGACCGGCCAGGGCCTCGGCGGCGACGTCGGCCTGGACGATCGCGTAATCCGCTTCCCCGCTGGCGAGGAGCCGGGCGTTCTGCACGCTCCCCTCGGTCTCGAGGCTGCGGACGTCCATCCCCGGCCGCAGCTTCTTCACGGTTGCCACGAACGCCGCGCCGAACCGCGCATACTCACCCCCGCGGGGACCGCTGGCGAACGTGTAGACGTGCTGGCGGCGGGCCAGGCGGCGCTCGATGTTCTCCGTGGCCCGCACCAGCTCGTCCGAGATGACTTCATCCTGCCGGGGGTCGACCCCCGGCGGAGGGAGGTTGACCATCGTGGCCAGCTTGTCGATGAGCTGCTTCGACCGGGAGGGCGGCGCCATGTTCTCCGGGTCGGGCGCCGTGGTGACGGCGCCCGGGGTCGTCGCCACGCTCTTCCACGCGCCCCCGGACCACTCGTAGGTCGAGGTCCCGTAGACGTACAGCAGGTCGCCAGCGTGATTCTGCGGCTTGACGCCGAAGAGGCCCTTGTCCGTCGCGCCGAGGGCATAGCTCAGGCTGGCCGGGCTGAGCTTCTCCCAGCCGGCGAAGTCGTAGTCTTGCCGCAAGCGCAGCGTGGCGTTGTAGTAGACGACCAGCCGCTTCGCCCCCTGCTCGCCGGCAGGCAGCGGCGCGCTGCCCTTGCGGCCGAACGAGGCCACCTCGAGCAGACCGTCCTTGACCTGGCTGGCCAGCTGCTCCTGGACCTCCCGCCGCAGCGTCGCCTCGTCAGGACCTCGGGCGCAGCCCACCAGCATCGTGGCCGTGAGGACCGCGAGTCCAGCCCACACCCTGGCGTGCGTGCGTCGCATCTTCAAAACCCGAACATCGGCAGCGTCAGATACCCCTGGATGATGAGTGCGTTGGTGATGTCGATGAAGAACGCGCCCACCATGGGGACGATGAGGAAGGCCAGCGGCGAGGGGCCCGAGCGGTTCGTCACCGCCTTCATGATGGCCAGGGCGGCGGCCGTGGATGACATGCCGAAGCCGACGTGGCCGGCGGCCATGATGGCCGCGTCGTAGTTGCGGCCCATCACCCGGAACGTCACGAACGTGGCATAGAGGGCCATTGCGACCGTCTGCAGCGCGAGAATGAGCAGCAACGGCCCGGCCAGATTCACGAGGTCGAGGAGCTTCATCGCCATCAAGGCCATGACGAGGAAGAGCGACAGCGCCGTGGTACCCAGCAGGTCAACGCTCGCGTCGCTGAGCCGGAGCCGTCGGGTCAGCGGCAGGAGGTTCCTCACCACGACGCCGAGCAGGAGGCAGAAGAGGAAGTCGGGGAGGATGAGCCCTGTGCCCTCCATCAGGTGAGCCAGCAGCTGCCCTCCGGCCAGGCACAGGAGGATGACGAAGAGGGCGTTGAGGAACGACGTGGCCGTGACGGAGTCCGCCGGCACGTCGGCCACCGTCGCCGCCACCTCTACGGGCGCCGCCTCGGCCGGGCCCGAGAGGCGATGACGCTTGATGAGGTACTCGGCCAGCGGGCCGCCCAGCAGACCGCCGAGCACGAGGCCGGCGGTCGCGCAAGCCATGGTCAGCTCCATCGAGCCCTGCAGGTTCATCGTCTCGCCGAAGCGCGCCGCGTAGGCGCCACCGGTTCCGTGCCCACCGGTCAGCGTGATGGAGCCGCCCAGAAGCCCGACCACCGGGTGCAGGTCCATCGCGCGCGCCGCCGCAAGTCCGATGGCGTTCTGAATCACGATGTACACCGTGCACACCAGCAGGAAGATGAAGAGCCGGGGACCGCCCTTGACGAGCATCCGGGCGTCCGCCGCCAGGCCGACCGTGGTGAAGAAGATCAGCAGGAGCGGATCCTTCAGGCTCATGTCGAAGGACGCCCGGGTGCCGGCGAACCCATCCGCCGCCGCCAGGACGATGGCGATCAAGACGCCGCCCACGACGGGCGCCGGCACGCTGAAGCGCCCGAGCCAGCCCACCCGGGCGACCAGGATCCGGCCGGCAAAGAGCACGACGATGGCGACGAGGAGCGTGTAGAGGAGATTGAACTCGATCTTCACGGGGTCCTCGTCAGAGGAGATCGAGCTCGTAGTTAACGATCAAACGGAAGTCCATGAGCGTTGACGCGTCGCCGCGGCCCACGTAGGCGTTGCGGAAACGCAGCGACAGACCCTTGACCTGCGGGACGTTGTAGGTGATGTCCAGATCACCCTCGTGGGTCGTCGGCTGGCTGGCGCCGGTCGCCGGGTCCTCACGGTCCCGGCCCTGGGCGTAGAGCAAGTGCACGGTCAAGCCCGGCAGGCGCGACGCCAGCAGCGTGCCGCCAAAGTCGTACTTGACGCCCACGCCGAACGCTTTCTCGTTGGCCCGATCGAAGTCCGTCACCATCAAGGAGAGGTAGCCGGGCCATGAACCCCAGGGCGAGCGAATCGAGGCCTCGTCGCCCGTGAAGTGCGTCGCCGCCCCCACGGACAGGCCTTTGAACAGGATCCGGGCTCCGGCACCGACGTTCCAGGTGTTGAACTCGCCCAGCCGCTGGTCACCGACGTCACGCTGGTCCGTGAACTGCAGGCCGAACAGCACCTTGAGGTCCGGGCTCACCGTGTGCATGTACTCGCCCTTGGCGAACGTGGTGTTGAACACCTCATGGGCGTAGTAGTTACCGACGTACAGCAAGAGATCCTTCGTCGGCGCGAAGGCCAGCGAGGTGAGGATCAGTCCCTCGTCGCCCCCGCCGGCGCCCGCCTGCTGCGACATCGAGATGAAGTCATTGGAGTCCCGGGGCTTGATCCTCCAGAGGTAGCCGACGTCGTAGCGAAGCCAGTCGAACGCGCCCGACAGGGTGACGGCTTCGAACGTGTTCGGGACCATCCGGTTGTCCTGCGAGTTGATGTAACCGTCGTCGATGCGCTGTCGGTAGGCCTTCAGGAGCGCGTAATCCTTGTACCGCAGGGCGCCCCAGGCCTCGCCGACCACTCCGATGGCGTCGTGGTCCGGCGTGAGCAGCAGTGTCCCGAGACGATCGTCGGGAGTGTAGAGTGGCAAGGACGTGTAGTAGGTCGCCCCGATGGCAAAGGTATCGAGGAGCCAGCCGGAAGCGTACTGCACCCATCCGCCGCCTGCCCAGGCCTCGCTGGCCGTGTCATCGTCGTTCTGGCGGTTGAAATAGAAGGTGCGGAGCCGCACGTTGAGGTCGGTATCGCGGAAAAACGGCGGCAGCTGGCTCATCTCGTCGCGCAGCGTGGGAAACCCGGTCTCCAGCAGTCCCGTCTGAGGTGGAGGTGACGGCGGAGCGTCGGGCGATCGAACAGTCACGTCTTCCCTCTTCCCTGGGCTCTCCGGCGCCGTCGTCGGCGGCTGCGTGGGCCCCGCCTTCGGTGCCGGCTGCGCGATCGCCATCACCGGCCCCAGCGCCCCGAGGGCCAGAGCCAGCGCGGCCGCCCACCGCCAGCACGGGATGGTTCTCAGGAACTCGTCGAGCGCCTGCATGGTACGCCCCCTGCGTACTCGGGTGCCCCGCGTCGCGACCTCGCCGGACCACTCGCTTCCGGTCGGCTGAGCGCCTCGCGTGGGCGCTCAACCGACCGTAGAACCCTCACGTCTTCGGCGCGCGCTTGGAAGCTTCGAAGGCGTCCCGGTAGCCCCGCGCGATCGATCGGACGCCGCGCCCGATGTCGTCGTACACGTCGTCGCCCAGATTGGCCAGTGAGACCCGCAGCGACCAGTCGGGGGCCTCGAAGCCGCCGCCGTTCAACAGCACGATGCCTTGGATCTCGGCCAGCCGGAAGGCGAGGTCCAGCGGGTGGATGTTTTTTTTCAGGTACGTGACCGCGTCCTCGCCGATGTTCTTCCGGGCCCAGAACTCGAAGTCGATAAGGCCATAGTAGGCGTTGAAGAGCGGGTTGGGGGCCACTTCCAGGCCCAGCCCTTCGAGGAGCGCCCGGGCCCGTCGATGCACGATCTCCATGCAGGCCTTCTGGTAGCGCTTCTCGGTGTCCATGAGCTCGGACAGGGAGAACATCGTCATCATGACCTGCTGGGGCAGGGAAAGTCCCGCCGTGTGGTTCAGGCCGACGTCCCGGCTGTCCGCCACGATGCGGTCGATGAACTTGATCTTCCGGGGCTCGAGGGTGAGCCCGCCGTAGCGCTTGTCGAGCGCCTTCAGCGTGTCGCCGGTGTGCTTGGCGATCATCTTGTCGTAGATGTTGTCCTCGTGGAGCGCGATGACGCCCAGGCGCCATCCCGTGCAGCCAAAGTACTTCGAGTACGAGTAGACGCCGATGGTGTTGTGCGGCAGCTCGCCGAGGAGCGATCGGAAGCCGGGCACGAAGGTCCCGTACACGTCGTCAGTCAGCAGCATGAGCTCGGGCCGCTTCGTCTTCACCAGGCTCGCGATCTTGCCGATGCTCTCCTTGCTCAAGGCCACTCCGGTGGGATTGCCGGGGTTGACGAGGAAGAAGGCCTTGATCTTGGGATCCTCGAGCTTCTTGAGCTCGGCGTCGGTGGGCTGGAAGCGGTTTTCCTGCGGTGCCGCGATGTTGACCACGTTCAGCGCGTAGTCCTCCAGATGCGTCATCTCGAGGTAGGGTGTGAAGATCGGCGTGCCCAGCGCGATGGTGTCGCCGGGCATGAGGAGACGGTTGGCCTTGAGCGATTTGAAGAGATAGCACATCGCCGCGGTTCCGCCCTCGACCGCGTAGAGGTCGAACTTGCCGGCGGGGCGGGGATCCCCGCACACCGCCCACTGGATGTACTCGTGCACGACACGCTCGTTGTGCACGAGCATGCGATCCGGGACGGGGTAGTTGTCCCCGATGATCGAGTCAACCAGCTCGTGGACGAAGGCGTCGGGAGCGAACTTGAACGTCTTGACCGCGAAGGCCACCATCTTGCCGAGGAAGGCCGCCCCCGGTGAGTCGGGGTGTTTGGCGAGCCAGGCCTCCAGGCGGGCGGCGATGCCTTGGGCGGCGGGCATGCCCGCGACACCGGCGGGATGCTCCATCACACGCCGGCTCTCGGTGAGGGCGAACTGGCCGAGGAGGAAGAAGCCCTCCCGCGGCTCGGTGGCGATCCAATTCGGGTTGCCCCGGCCGGCGTTGAGGAAGGCGGTCTGCGTGGTCTTGGACGTCTTCTTGGCGAGCTTGATCAGCTCGTCCTTGATCTCGAACGGCCCCATCTTGTCGAACTGCGTCAGGTCGATGGCCATGGTGGGCTCCTCGATACGGTTCAGGCGTTCATCACGTGAGCAGGAGGATGATCACCATCCCCCAGATCGTCAGCAGCGTGTTGCCGATGGCGTAGGTGACGGTATACCCGAGCGCGGGCACCTGGCTCTTGGCCGCATCACAGACCATGCCGAGCGAGGCCGTGGTCGTGCGCGACCCGGAGACCGCGCCCAGCAGGATCGCGTCGTGGAAGCGGAACACGTACTTGCCGATGTACATGCCGAGGATCAGGGGCACCGTGGTCGCCACGATGCCCCACATGAACAGGCTCAGGCCCTGCGTCTTCAGGCCGTTGACGAAGCCCGGGCCGGCGGAGATGCCGACGATCGCGATGAAGATGTTGAGGCCGACCGAGTTCATGAACCAGACGGTGGACGACGGGATGCGCCCGAAGAAGGGGCGCGTGGAGCGCAGCCAGCCGAACACGAGGCCCGAGATGAGGGCGCCGCCGGCCGTGGACAGCGTCAACGGCACGCCGCCGATCTTCCAGACCAGCGCGCCGACCAGGGCGCCGATCGTGACCGCGCCCCCGATGAAGGCGACGTCGGCCACGTCGGTCGGCCGATCGGGAACGCCCAGCAGCTTGGTGACGACCGTGGTGTCCTGCGTGCGGCCGACGACGTTGAAGATGTCACCGCGCTCGATCTTCGTGTTCGGCAGGATCGGGATGGAGGTGGCGGTCGCCCCCCGCGTGATGCCGCGCAGGAAGACCCCCCGTGCCTCGGGCCGCTGGGCCACTTCCGCGAGCGTCTTGCCGTCGACCGCCTTGTTGGTCACGTAGACGTCGACGCCTTCGACCGGGACGGCCAGCAGCTCCGGGTCATCGACCTCCTGCGCCTTCTCCCCGATCACCTTCACGAGGACCTCGCGCGTCCCGGCGATGGCCACCACGTCCCCCTCACGGATGACGGTGTCGGCGGTGGCCTCCTCGATCGTCCCGTCGTGGCGGCGGATGCGCTCGACGAAGACCCGCGCATTGGGGATCATCGCTTCGGCTTCGACGGCCCGGAGGCCGACGGCCTTGCCCCCAGGCTGCACGCGGAAAGCCCGCAGCTCCCAGCGATGCCAGGCGGAGCCAGCGCCGCCCAGCGCCCCGGCGCCACCCTGCTTGGCCTCGTAATCCTTGCACGCGGCCACGAGGTTGATGCGGAGCAGGGCCGGCCCGACGATCGCAATCACGATGGCCGAACCGACCGTGCCGAAGAGGTACGTCACGGCGTAGGCGACGGGGATCGCGTCGAGCAGCCCCTTGGCCTGGTCGCCGGACAGCCCCAGCCGGTTGATGGCGTCGGTCGCGAGGCCCATGGAAGCCGAGATGGTCTGCGATCCCGCGTACAGCCCGGCGGTGTAGCCGAGGTCGTAGCCGGCCACTTTGGCCACGCCGAAGGAAGCACCCAGGCAGAGCACGCACACGACCGCCGCATAGATCGCCTGCGGCAAGCCATCCTTGGCCACGCCACGTACGAACTGCGGGCCGACGCCGTAGCCGACGGCGAACAGGAACATCAGGAAGGCAAACGCCTTGAGGGGCTGCGCGATGGTGATCCCGAGCTGCCCGATGACGACCGCGGCCAGCAGGGTGGCGGTGACGGCCCCCAGGCCGATGCCACGGTAGGTGAACTTGCCGACGTAGTATCCGATGCCCAGAGAGAGGAAGATCGCGATCTCCGGGTAGGTGCGCAGCGTCTGGGCAAACCATTCAAACATAGGGCCTCCCCTACTTGCCTTTGTGCGTCGCCAGCGCGTCGGGCTTCAGCAGCTCCAGGCCTTTGCCGGCATTGTAGCCGTGAATTTCCTTCACATCGAGCTTGCGCATGAACGTGATGATCTCCTTGGTGACGACCTGCCCCGGCACCATGATGGGGAAGCCCGGCGGATACGGAATCACGAACTTCGCCGAGACCAGCTCCGGGCCCTTGGTCAGCCGCTCGTCGATCTCCTTGCTCTGGAGCTTGACGTACTCGATGTTGGCGGC
>JBOHPM010000047.1:0-11550 GCA_050731715.1 Candidatus Rokuibacteriota bacterium | reverse complement strand
TGCTGTTCGCCGGCTGCACGGCGGCATTCGATGTGACCGGCCGGGAGTGGATTCGGGACAGCACCTCCCATCCCCAGATCACGCTCGACCAGACCGAGTGCGCGCGCACCGCCTACGAAGCGGGTGACACGCCCGATCTGCTGCTGGGGGGAATCCTCGACGTCATACGGCTGGGCATCGAGAACGGGGCCCAGGCCGGCGCGTACCGCGATTGCATGACGTCCCGGGGCTACGAGCCGAGGGAAGGTTAGCCGCTCGCCTCCGTCCGCCTCTCGCTCAGTCGCCCGGCGGCCAGCAGACCGGTCAGGGCCAGCACGCCGGCGGCGCCGTTGACGAAGAAGGCGGTGCTAACGCCCCAGCGCTCGGAGATGGCGCCGACCACGAAGGCGCCGAGGGGGACGGAGCCGCCGAACACCAGGACGTGCAGGCTCATCACCCGACCCCGCAGGTGATCGGGAGCGGCGATCTGTAGCGCGGTGTTGCAGCCGGCCACGGTGATGATGCCGGCGAAGCCGGTGACGAAGAGAGCGAGCGCGCCCAGCCCGACGTGCCGGACCAGGGAGAGGGTCATGAGCGCCGTGCAGGCCACGGACGCCATGGTGAAGAGCAGCCCGGGCGAGGGCGAGCGGCGCACCGCGATTCCCAGCGTGAGCGCGCCAGCCACCGCGCCCGCACCCACCGCCGCCATGAGGAAGCCAAATCCCTCCGGTCCCTGCCCGAGCACCGTGCGGGCGAGCAGGGGCACGTAGATGCTGAAGTTGAAGACGGACAGGCTCACGACGAGCAGGACGGCCAGGATCAACCGGATTTCCGGCGCGCGCAGGGCGTAGCGCAGGCCCTCCAGGATCTCCTGTCGCATCGTGGTGCCGCCGCGGCTGCGGGGCCGGCCCTCGGCCTTGATCCGCGCCAATGCCACCAGCACCACCAGGAAGCTGATGCCGTTGATGAGGAAGGCGGGGAGGACGCCGTAGTGCGCGATGAGCAGCCCCGCCAGGACCGGGCCGATGACGCGGGCGGTGTTGAAGGCGGCGGAGTTGAGCGCGATGGCGTTGATGACGTCGTCCCGGCCGACCATGTCCGCCACGAAGGATTGCCGGGCCGGATTGTCCAGGGTGTTGGCGAAGCCGGCGAGGGTGGCCAGGACTCCCACGTGCCAGTACTGGACGTGTCCACTCCAGATCAGGATGGCCAGCACGAGGGCCTGTCCGGCCAGCGCCGTCTGGGTGGTCATGAGCAGCGGACGCTTGGGGAGTCGGTCGGCGATGGCCCCGGCGACGACCGAGAAGAGCAGCATGGGCCCGAACTGCAGCGTGCCGATGAGCCCCAGCCGGAGCGGGGAGTCGGTGAGCTGGAGCACGAGCCAGGCCTGGGCCACGGACTGCATCCAGGTGCCAACCTGCGAGAGGAGCTGGGCGGCGAAGAAGCGACGGAAGTCGGCGTGGTTGAGGGCCCGTAGCCCGCGGGGCAGGATCATACTGGCCGTAGAATAGCCCGCGTGAGCCTGGCCTGGGTTGTCGCCGCCCTCATCATTTTGGCGGCGAGCTTCGTCATGGGGCTGGCGGGCTTTGGCATCGCCATCGTCTCGCTGGCCTTCCTGCCGTACTTCATCCCGCCCGCGGCGGCGGTCATGCTCCTGACCGTCTATGCCTTCGTGTTCGCCGTCGGTGTATTGATTCAGCTCCGGCGGGACGTCGTCCCCGGCGCCATTGCCATGTTGCTGGTGGGAACGCTGATCGGCACCCCGTTCGGCGTATGGGCGCTCGCCGCGCTCCCGACCTCGGCGCTGACCCGTCTGATCGGGTTGATGCTGCTGATTGCCGTGGGGCTGGAGTGGCTGGGGCTCTACCCGCGGCGGCTCGTCGGCCGCGCCTGGGGACTCGGGGCCGGCGCCCTAGCCGGTCTGGCCGGGGGCGCGGTGGGGACGCCCGGTCCGCCGATCATCCTCTACGCGGCTGCCCAGCGGTGGAGCAAGCAGACGTTCAAGGCCAACTTCCAGGCCTTCTTAGTCGTCAACCAGGGCGCGATCTTGCTCGGTTACTGGTGGGCCGGGCTCCTCACCTCAGACGTCTGGCGTCTCGTGATCACCTTCGCGCTGCCGGCGGTGCTGGGCATGGTGGCCGGCGTCATGCTGTTCAACCGCATCGACCCGGCCACCTTCCGGCGCGTCGTCTTCGCCCTGGTGGCCGTCTCCGGTCTCGTGCTGCTCGTGCGGGGCTGAGCCCGAGCGCGGGACACCCTTGACAGGGGCGGGGCCGGTCCCTCTAATGGCCGGCGCCGGTACGGCGAGACCACCTTGGTATTCCATCCAACGGAATGGGGCCGCGCCGCCGCCGTCTTCTGACCACGACCAAAGGGGAGGTCCCGAGATGAGAAAGTGGGGACTTGCGCTCACAGTGGCCGGGCTCGGCCTCGCGATGCTGCCGCTGGTGTGGCGGGTGCACCAGGTGCTGCCGGCGGCCGATGCCCAGGCGCCCACGTTCCGGATGCGCATTCAGACCAGCGTGCCGTCGGCCGCGACCCAGTTCGAGGGAATGCAGAAATTCGCGGAGCGTGTTCAGAAGATGTCGGCGGGTCGGTTGAAGGTCGACGTGTTGCCCATCGGCGCCGTGGTGGGGCTGTCCGAGATCCTGGAAGCCGTGGACAAGAACGTCGTGGAGGCGGGCTTCGCCTGGACCCACGTGTGGTCGGGCAAGAACTCGGCGGCCGGCCTGTTCGGCTCGCCCCCGGCCGGCGCCGGCACCGGGCTGGACCAGACGACGCATCTGTCGTGGCTGCTGTCCGGCGAGGGCGGCCCGTTGCTGCGGGAGGTGTACCGCGACGGTCTCAAGACGAGCGTGGTGCCCTTCCCGATCATGGCGGTGGGCCCCGAGGCCCTCGGCTGGTTCAAACAGCCGATCCCCAGCCTGGCCGAGTTCCGTAAGCTCCGGTTTCGCGTCCCTCCCGGCCTGCCCGGGGAGATTTATCTCGAGTCCGGCATCACCGCGGTGAGCCTGCCCGGTCCCGAGATTCTGCCGGCCGCCCAGCGCGGCGTGATCGACGCCGCCGAGTGGGGCTTCCCGTCCGACGACCTGGCCTTCGGCTTCCACCGCGTGTGGAAGAACTACTATCTGCAGGGCCTGCACCAGGTCACGGTGGTGGCCGACCTGATCATCAACGGCGCCTTCTGGACGAAGCTGCCCCCGGACGTGCAGGCCATGATCGAGACCGCGGCCATGGCGACCAACCTCGAGCACTACGCCATGTTGATCCACCGGAACGGCGTGGCCCTCAAGGAGCTCGTGGACAAGCACGGCGTGGTGCTGCAGGACACGCCCCGCGAGTACTTCGCCGAGTTCCCCAAGGCCACCAAGAGGGTCCTCGACAAGTACGCGGCGAAGGATCCGCTCTTCCGCAAGGTGCTGGAGTCCCAGCGGCGGTTCGCGCAGATGGTCTTGCCGTACCGCATCAACGCTCACAAGGTCGATCTGTTCCTGGCCGAGGAGGCCCTCAAGAGCAAGTAGCCGTCGGGGCGGGGGAGGGAAACCTCCCCCGGCCGTCCCCTGCGCGGAGTTCGGAGAGAGAGCGGCGATGGCGACTCTGGAGCGGGCCCTGCGGACCCTGGACGCGATCAGCGTCTGGACGGCCCGGATCTCGGGGTGGCTGATTCTTCCCCTGACGTTCAGCCTCGTCTACGAAGTCGCGTCGCGGAAGTTCTTCCAGCGCCCTACGACGTGGGCGTCCGACACCAGCTACATGCTCTACGGCGCGCTCTTCATGCTGGGCGCGGCCTACGCCCTCCAGCGGGGAGCCCACATCCGCACCGACTTCCTCTATCGTCGGTGGCCGGCCCGGGTCCAGGGGGCCATCGACGCCGGGCTCTACCTGTTGTTCTTCTTTCCCGGCATCGCGCTGTTCCTGTGGCTGGGCTGGGACTTCGCGTGGGCCTCCTGGCTCCAGGGCGAACGGGCGATCACCAGCCCCTGGCGCGCACCGATCTACCTGCTCAAGCTGGTCATCCCGCTGGCGGCCGCCCTCCTCCTGATCCAGGGCCTCTCGGAGTTTCTCAAGAGCCTGCACGCCGCGTTCCGCGGGCGGTGGCCGTGAGTCCCGAAGGCCTCGGCGTCGTCCTGCTGCTCAGTCTCCTCGTCGCCATCTTCATCGGCTTTCCCATCGCGTTCACGCTGATCGTCCTGGCCCTGGTCTTCGGCTACCTCGGCATCGGCCTCCAGGTCTTCTCGCTCATGGTCTTCCAGTTCTTCTCGGTGATGCAGGAGAGCGTGCTGGCCGCCGTGCCCCTCTTCATCTTCATGGGGGTGCTGCTGGAACAGGGCGGGCTCATGGACCGCCTGTTCCGGGCGTTCCAGTTGATGCTGGCCCCGGTCCGGGGATCGCTCTACTTGGCGGTGATGTTCACCGCGACCATCTTCGCCGCGGCGACGGGCGTCGTCGGCGCGTCGGTCACCCTGCTCGGGCTCATGGCCAGCCCGGCCATGAAGCGGAGCGGCTACGACGTGCGGCTGTCGGCCGGCATCATCACCGCGGGAGGCACGCTCGGCATCCTCATCCCGCCCAGCGTGATGCTCGTGGTCATGGGCCCGGTGGTCGGGGTGTCGGTGGTGGACCTCTTTGCCGCGGCCATCGTCCCCGGGCTCCTGCTCTCGAGCCTCTTCACTGTGTACGCGATGGTGCGCAGCTTCCTCAATCCGCGGCTCGGCCCCGCCCTGCCCAGCGCCGAGCGGGCAGCCTCGTACGGGGCGGTCGTCCGGGAGCTCGCCGCGGGGCTCGTGCCTCCCGCGGTCCTGGTGGGATCCTCGCTGGGCAGCATCCTGAGCGGCCTGGCCACACCTACCGAGGGGGCGGCCATGGGAGCCGCCGGAGCGCTGTTCCTGACGCTGGCCTACCGCCGGCTCACCTGGCGCAAGCTCTACGTGGCCGTGATGCAGACCGTGGAAGTCTCGGCCATGGTGCTGTTCCTGGCGGCGGCGTCGAACTTCTTCGGCGCGGTCTTCTCGCGGCTGGGCACGCCCCAGATGATCACCGAGACGGTTGCCGCGCTGCAGCTCCCCCCGCTCGGGATCCTCCTGATCATCATGGCCCTCGTCTTTCTCCTGGCCTGGCCGCTGGAGTGGGTCCCCATCGTGTTGATCGTGGTGCCAATCCTGCTGCCGTTGATCCGGGATCTCAAGATCGACCTCGTCTGGTTTTGCATGCTCATCGCCGTGAATCTCCAGACGGCCTGGCTCTCGCCCCCGGTGGCACTGTCAGCCTATTTTCTCAAGGGCGTGGTGCCGGATTGGGACCTGAAGGACATCTACCTCGGCATGATGGAGTTCATGCTGCTCCAGCTCGTCGGGCTGCTGCTCCTTCTCCTCTTCCCCCAGATCGCGCTGTGGCTACCCTCGGTGCTGTTCGACTGACGCACGCCCAGGCACAAGCCCCTTGACAGGGGCGGGCTGGCCACCGCCTAATGCCGCCTACCGAGCACTCGATGGAACAAAACGTTCCATTCGATGGAATCAGGGCGTCACCGGTCGTCAAGGCCCTCGCCATCCTCACGCACGTCGCCCGAGCCTCCGGGGCCATGACCCTCACCGAGCTGAGCGCCGCCGCCGCGCTGCCCAAGCCCACCGCCCATCGGCTGGCCCGCCTGCTGGAGCAGGCCGGGATCCTGGGTAAGGACGCCCTGACCCGGCGCTACGTGGTGGGTCCCGCCCTGCTGGAGCTGGGCTTCAACGCCCTCCGAAACTCGCCGGCCCAGCGCAACCGCCGGCTGCTCCTGGAGCGGCTGTCCGAGAAGCTGGGCGAGACCGTGAACCTGGCGATCCTGGCCGGGGACGAGGTGCTCTATCTCGATCGCGTGGAGTCGTTCTGGCCGCTGCGCATGGACTTCAAGCCCGGCAGCCGGGTGCCCATCCACGCCACCGCCAACGGCAAGCTCCTCCTGGCTCACGCCGAGCCCGGCGCCCGGGCGCGATTGCTCGGGACCATTCGCCTGACGCCAGTGACGGCGAGAACCATCACCACGCGGGCCCAGCTGGAGCGGCAGCTCGCCGACATCCGACGGCAAGGCTATTCCGAGGACGACGAGGAGTTCCTGGCCGGAGTGTGCTGCCTGGCCGTTCCCATACGCGACCATCGCGGCCGCGTGATCGCCGGGTTGGCCGTCTCCGCGCCGTCGGCGCGATTCAATCTGGAGCGGGCTCGCGTCCACCTCGCCGATCTCCAGAGCGTCGCCGGCGAGCTGGGGATCGAGCTGGACGGCCAGCGCACCGGGAAGACGGGCTGAACGAGCCGCGCGAGAGGCCCCGCGGCGCTCGCCGGTAGGGGGAGTCAGAGGATGAAGAACGGCTTTCGCATCGCCGACTCCGACATGCACATCATCGAGCCGCCCGAGATGTGGGAGAAATACATCGACGGCGACTTCAAGGACCGGGCGCCGAAGATCGTCGGCAATTATCTGGTCGGCTTCTACGGGTTGATGGAGGACCAGATGCTGCCGACGGTGGACTCCCACGCCCGGGAGCGCTGGCGGGGCATGTTCCGCCACGTCGGGCCCCACCTCCGTGAGCCGGCGGCCCGGGGCTTCGACGCCATCTCGCAGCTAGAGGCCATGGACCGCGAGGGCCTCGACGTCGCGGTACTCTTCCCCTCCATCGGGCTCTACGTGATGGGGTTCGACGGGCTGGCCCCCCGGTTCGCTGCGGCCATCAGCCGCGCCTACAACAACTGGCTCTACGATTTCTGCCAGCGCAACCCCGAGCGGTTGCGCGGGGCGGCCATGATCCCGCCCCACGACATCGGCGAGGCGATCAAAGAGACCCGCCGGGCCGTGCGAGACCTGGGGTTCGCCGCCGTCTTCCTCCACCCCAGCCCCGTCAACGGGCGGCTGTGGCACGACCGCTACTACGATCCTCTGTGGAGCGAGCTGCAGGAGCTCGGCGTGCCCGTGTGCTTCCACGAAGGGACGGGGACGGTCATCTCCCAACCAGGGGAGCAGTTCGGGAAAAACCGTCTGATGCGCCACGTGGCCTCCCATCCGATCGCCATGATGGAGACGAGCCTGGGCCTCATCGCCGGCGGGGTCCTCGAGGCCTTCCCCCGGCTGCGCGTGGGGCTGCTGGAGTGCAACGTGGGTTGGGTGCCGTTCTGGCTGGACCGCATGGATCATGACTACGAGCGGCTGGCCGAGTGGGACACGCCGACGCTGACCATGAAGCCGAGTCGGTACTTCCTGCGCCAGTGCACCGTGGGCGCCGAGGAAGAACGGGGGCTGCCCCACGTGGTGGCGCAGATCGGCAACGACAACATCGTCTGGTCCACCGATTACCCGCACTGGGATTCGGACTACCCGGAGGCGTCGGAGGAGTTTCTGGCGCTTCCCCTCAACGACGAAACCCGGCGCAAGGTCCTCTGGGACAACTGCGCCAGGCTCTACGGGCTGTGAGCGGCAGCCTGCCGACAAGGAGGGCGCGGACCATGTGGGAGCGACACGGGTGGCGCACGATCGCGGTGGCGATCATCGGGTTGGTGTTGGCGACAAGCGTGATAGCCGGGCTCGTCGGGGACCGCTCCGAGGCCCAGGCGCGGAAGCCGGAGACCATCACGGTGCTGCGCTGCCCGCTGGGTTGCGGCATCGTGGAAGGTGACACGATTCTCGGAAGCTTCTTCGCCAAGGCGCACCCCTGGCTCCACTACCAGACGCAGGAAACCCCCGGCTATCTCTACAACATCCGGGAGGTGGCCAAGAACCAGGCCCGCTGGAAGACCACGGCCTTCGGTACCGAGGACACGATCATCCAGCTCGCCGTCAACGGGGGCAGCCCGGAGCTGAAGGAGTTTCTCCCCGAGCCCATCAACATCAAGTGGAAGCTGCTGTTCGGCGAAGCGTGGTGGACCCAGGGCATGTGGTGGGTCACGCTCAACCCGAGCCTCAAGACCATCGCCGACCTCAAGGGCAAGCGGCTGGGGCTCGGCCTCCGGACCCAGAGCGATTGGGGCATGGACGCGCGCCTGTTCCTGGAGGTGGCCTACGGCATCAATCCCCAGAACACCGACATCCGACACCTGGGCCCGGTGGCGGCCAGCGAGGCCATGCTCGACGGCAAGGTCGATGCCGTCGTGATGGGCGCCGGGACCGACCCGCACGGCAAGAACTGGATCGTGGCCGCTCCCATGCGACTGCTGGAGGCGTCCGGCCGGAAGCTTCACTACATCGGGATCGACAAGGAGGCGGTGGACAAGGTCAACGCCAAGTTCGGTACGACGTACCTGACCATCACGATTCCCCCGGGAACCCTCCCCCAGCGGGGCGAGCCACTCCTGGTGGGCGTGGACCGCGGCTACACGGCCGCCCATCCCGAGATGTCCCAGGAGATGTCGTATGAGCTGATCAAGACCGTGGCCAAGCTGGTCCCGCAGATGGCGGCGGCCCATCCCCTGTGGAAGGTCTCCACCCCCGAGCTGATGGTCAACGGGCTGACCGAGGAGAACGCGCATCCGGGCGCCATGCGGGCCTACAAGGAGCTCGGGTGGTGGGAGCTGCGCACGAAGTTCAAGGCCGTGACGTACCCCAAGTAGGCGGCGAACCGGTCCCCACGTCCCCGGGCCGCGTGCCGATGAGCTCCGTCGCCACCGCGATCGCCATCGTGGACCGGATCTTCTTTGCCGGGGCCGCGGCGCTGTCCGTGTACCTGGGGATCTCGACGTTCGTCTTCCTGCAGCAGTCGCCGCGTCACTATGCGACGCTGGTCTTCGCTCTGCTCGTGCTCTCCGGGCTCTTGGCTCTCCGCGACGTGCTCGCCGAGGGCCGGACCACCCGGGGGCTCCGCTTCGGGATCCGGCTGGGCCTGGCCGGGTTCGTCCTCGTCGGCGGGACGCTGGCCACCGCCTACATCGGCCTGAACGCCGATCGCTTGCAGGTCGAGCAGCCGTTCCTGAGCGAGCGCGACGTCGTCGTGGGCGCGGTGTTCCTGCTGGCGCTCCTCGTGGCCAACTGGTTCCACTGGGGCGGCGTGCTGACCTCGGTGATCGGCGTCGTCATCCTGTACTTCTTCCTCGGTCATCTCATCGAGTCCCCCCTGCTCCTCAAGCACCCGCGCTACGAGGTGGCCTTCGTCATGTCCTACATGGGCATGAACACGACGGAGGGCGCGTTCGCCTACCTGGCCGACGGAGTGGAGAAGCTCTACTTCCTGGTGATCTTCGCCGCGGTGCTGATCGCCTGCGGCATGACCGGCCTGGTGACCGAGCTGGGCAAGGCGGTGGGGCGCTACGTGCGGGGCGGCGCCGCCTTCCCGGCCATCGTGGGCAGCGCCCTGGAAGGCATGGTGATGGGCGCCGCCGTGACGAACGTGGTCATGAGCGGCAAGCTCACCATCCCCATGATGAAGCGCCACGGCTTCCGGGCCGAGTTCGCCGCCGCCGTGGAGGTCGCCGCCTCCACGGCCGGCCAGATCATCCCGCCGGTGATGGGGCTGGCCGCCTTCATCATGGCCGCCTTCCTGAACATCCCGTACACCACGGTGGCCCTGCTGGCGGTGATCCCCTCGTTCCTCTACCTGGTGGGGGTGACGATCGCCGTCCTCGTCAAATCCTCGGCCGACCGGTTGCCCAAGCTCAGCGAGCCCTTCGACGCCGCGATGGTGTGGCGGCTGCTGCCCGCCTTTGTCGTGCCGGTCGCTATCGTGATCGTGCTGTTGCTGCAGTTCTATTCGCCTTCCTACGCCGGTCTCTTCGGCATCGCCGCGACCCTGCCGCTCTGTCTGTTCCAGGGCCGCTTCCGGCCGCGGGCCGCCGACTTCCGCCGCGCCCTCCACGAGGGGTTCGAGGTCACGATCCAGCTCTGCCTGCTGCTCGTGGCCATCGGCCCGCTGGCCCAGACCTTCGTCACCACGAACCTGGCCGGGCGGGCCAGCTCGCTGCTCGTCCACATCGTCCCCGACAATGCGCTGACCATCCTCGTGGGCGCGATGGTGCTCACCCTCATCCTGGGGATGGGGCTCCCCACGCCGGCCGCCTATCTGTTGGTTGCCCTTACCCTCGGCCACTTCCTGCAGCAGCAGGGCGTCGAGCCCATCCCGGCCCACTTCTTCATCCAGTACTTCGCCGTGTTCTCGGCGGTGACGCCGCCCGTCGCGCTGGCCTCGCTGGCCGGGGCCAAGATCGCCCAGGCCTCGTTCCTGGGCACCTCGATCGAATCGTTGAAGCTGGTGGCTCCGGCGTTTTTCGTTCCCTTCGCGTTCATCTACCACCCGTCGCTGCTGGACTTTCCCCAGGTCTCGTGGTCGTTGCTCGCCGCCATGGCCGGCGTGATCCTGGTGCAGTGGAACGCGTCGGTGGCCTTGTACGGCTTCCTCGTGCGCCCGCTGGGGCGGGTCGAGCGCGGGGTCTTCGGTCTGGCCGGCGCGCTCAGCGCCGTCTACCTCGTCCGGCCCTCGCTCGCCTGGCTGGCGGCTGCGGTCGTGGCCAGCGCCCTGGCCCTGCTGTGGATTCTGGTCGCTGAGAAGACCCTCGGCCGAAGCCGCCGCCGCGTCCTCGAGCCGGCGCGGGCCCGGCGGGCTTTGGACTCCGAATGACCTCCACGGCCGGGAACAGCTACGGCTCGCTCTTCGATCTCGGCGGCCGGGTCGCCCTGGTGGCCGGGGGTGGGGGCGGGCTCGGCCGAGAGATCGCCCGAGGCCTGGCGGATTGGGGCGCGCGGCTGCTGATTGCGGACCGCGACCTCGGTCGCGCCGAGGCCGCGTCGCGTGAGATCGCCAAGAGCGGGGGACCGGCCCGGGCGCTGATGGTGGACGTGACCAGCCCCGACTCCGTGCGATCCCTGGTGCAGGACGCGATGGCAATCGAGGGGAGGATCGACGTCCTGGTGAACGCGGCCGGTGTTCTGGAGGTGGCGCCCGCCGTGAACTTGTCCTTCGAGACATGGGGCAAGGTTCTCGACATCAACCTCACCGGCGTGTTCTTGATGTCGCAGGCGGTGGGGGCGGTGATGCTCCGGCAAGGGCGGGGCAAGGTCATCAACATCGCGTCGGTGTCGAGCACGGTGGCCAATCCAGGCTATGCAGCCTACGCGGCGAGCAAGGGTGGGGTGGCTCAACTCACCAGGGTGCTCGGCCTCGAATGGTGCCGCCACGGAATCCAGGTCAACGCCATCGGGCCGGCCTTCACCGAGACCGACCTCACGCGTCCGTACCTGACTGCCGACGACACCCGGCGGCAATTCGTCCTGAGCAAGATCCCCGCCGGCCGCCTGGGTGAGCCGGCCGACCTGATCGGCGTAGCTGTGTTCCTGGCTTCCGCGGCCTCGGACTTCGTGGTCGGGCAGATGATCTATGTTGACGGCGGCCGCACGCTCGGATAACGAGGGCCCATGGACCTGAGCTACGACGACGTACAGAGGATTCTCAAGATCATCGACGGTTCCTCCGTCGAGGAACTGCACCTCGAGATCGGCGACCTCAAGCTCGTGGTCCGCAAGCGTGGCGCGACGACCGAGGCGACGGAGTTCCGCCCAGCCACGGCGCCGCCGCGCGCGGCCGCCCCTCGCGAGGCGACCCCCGCGCCGTCCGCGTC
>JBOHPM010000046.1:0-11561 GCA_050731715.1 Candidatus Rokuibacteriota bacterium | reverse complement strand
GCGCCGTTCGTGCCCGCGCCGCGGCCGGCGGCCCGTCCGCCCGTGGTCGGCGGGTTGGTGCTCATCGTCGACGATGATCCGGAGCTCCGGTCCGTCCTGCAGGAGCTGATGGGGGCGCGTGGCCATCGGCCCCAGCTGGCCAGTGACGCCATCGCCGCCCTCCGCCTCGTCGGCCAGGAAGCTCCTGACGTCGTCTTGCTCGACATCGAGATGCCGGGGCTCAAGGGCTCCGACGCGCTGCCCGCCATCCTGGCGCTCGCCCCTCGCGCCAAGGTGATCATGGTGAGCGGGACACCCAACGCCGACATCGCCAGGCGGTCCCTGACCGCGGGGGCCTTCGACTACGTGGTCAAGCCCATCGACCTCGGTTATCTCACGCAGAGTGTGGAGACGGCGCTGTCGATGAAGCAGGCCGGGTTGTAGCGGCCATGGACGCGCGGCCCCACCGCGTCATCATCATCGACGACGAGCCCGCCATCCTCAGCGTCCTCAAGGAGTACATCGAGATCCGGCGGCCGCAGGAATGCGTGGTCGAGACCGCCCGCGACGGAACCACGGGCCTCGATCTCCTGGTCCGGCACCGCCCGGATCTGGTCATCCTCGATATCGACATGCCCGGGCCGAACGGGATGGTCGTGCTCCGGAAGATCCACAGCCTCGATCCCACGATCCCGGTCGTCATGCTCACGGGAAAGGCTGACGCCGCCCAGGCCGGCGAGACTCTCAGGGACGGCGCGGTCATGTACGCCCCCAAGCCGCTGGATCTGCGCTACCTCGACCACCTGCTCGCCCTGTACTGCGCGCCCTCGTCGTAAGATGACGCGGGGCCGACCGGCCCCGCGCTATTACGGCGCTTGCGCCGGGATGGGACCTGTGTAGACTTGAGATGGTCTGCCGGCACGGCCGGACCTCGCCTCCGACGTTGCTCTCTTCCGTCCACGGGGCGTGTCGGGTCGGTGTGGGAAGAGAGTCGAGGAGGTGCAGGAATGGCAGCAAAGCTCTACATCGGCGGTCTGTCCTACTCCACCACCAGCGAAGCGCTTCGGGAGTTTTTCGCGCAGTCCGGGAACGTGGTCTCGGCGACCGTCATCACGGATCGCTTCTCCGGGCAATCCCGGGGGTTCGGGTTCGTCGAGATGGGCACGACCGAAGACGCACAGAACGCGATCTCCCAACTCAACGGCCGCGAGCTCGATGGACGTCGCCTCGTCGTGGAGATCTCCAATCCCCAGGCGCCTCGCCCGGGTGGTGGGGGCGGCGGTCGGCCCGGTGGTGGTGGCGGCGGCGGGCGGCCGGGGGGTGGCGGCGGACGCAGGCCAGGGGGCGGGGGGGGACGCGAGAGCGGCTACGCCCACCGACCGTCCAAGCCCATCAAGTGGTAGGCAGACGCCAGCGTTAAATCGCGTCGGAACTGTGCCGCGCCTCGCGCGAATGGGGAGGTCTGGAGGGGACAAGTCTCTGGCTGCCTCCAGGGTAAAGATCAGGTCTGGAGGAGGCGCGTCGTGTGCCCCCTCCAGGCTAGAAATCGGGTTGGGCGGGGCCCCGCCAACTCCAGAGTCGGCCCTACGCGGTAGAGAAGATCCGGTCGTAGCGGCCGTACTCGCGCGCAGCGTCCATGAACCAGCCGACGATATCCGGGCTCGAGCGCGGCGGGATCTCGCACGACGTCGACAGGATGAAGCCGGAGTGCCGCGCCGCACTGTCGATGCAGCGCCTGACCTCGGCCTCGATCTCCTCCCGGGTGGCCCGCTCGAACTTCGTGGCATCGACATTGCCGATGGCGACCGCCCGTCCCCGCGAGACCTGCATGAAGCGATCGAGCTGATCCACGTAGAGACGGGGATCAGCCTGCTGGTCCAGGTCGAACGAGACCGTGGTGAAGCCGCACTGGATCAGGTCCTCGTAGATGGGGTACGTGGTACCGCAGATGTGCGTGGTGACGCCGACCTTCTTGGCCTTGAAATAGGCGGCCAGCTCCTTGTGGTACGGGGCGACGAAGTCGCGGTAGTTGTCGGGTGAGATGAGGCTGATCGAGGCCGTGGGCTCCGAGAAGCTGAGCCCGATGCCCGTCTTCACGATCGCGTCGCCCCACAGCTTGCAGAAGTCCGTGGTCACCCGCATCAGGTCATGGATGAACTGCGGATCCTCGAAGGTGTCGAGCAGCATGGTCTCGGGGTTCCGCATGAGCATGGCGATGGTCCACGGCCCGACCGCCACCGCGCCGATGGCCGTGGGCGGCTTGGCCTTCACCAGGGCCTCGCACTGCTCGAGGAAGCCGGGGAGCCGCGCCGTCCGATAGGGGTCGGGCATGGCCACTCTGGCCAGGGCGGCCTTGTCCTCGGCCAGCAGGTGGGCGTCGATCGACGGCACCACGTAGTCGGAGTACTTGACCCGGCAGCCGAACGCCTCGGCTTCTTTCGCCAGGTCGTTGTAGGCCAGCACCACGTCGGGTCGGTAGCGCTCGTAGTAGTTGAGCATGGCCTTGCTGGCCTTGCTCGGACTCGTGCAGTACTCCTCGATGGACAGGCCGTCCAGCGTGCCCGCGAACGAAGCCACGATCGGATAGGTGGGGACCCCGTCGGCAAAGGTGCGCTTGTACGCGGCCACCACGCGGTCGCGGGGCGAGTAGGCGGCGCGCCCCTGCTCGGCGTCCCACACCCGGTTGGCCTCCAGATACTTCGGGGGCAGCTTGGCCTCATACTCCAGAAACTGCGTGATGGGGTAGCGGATGCCCCCGGCGTGGGTCCCGCGCAGGCCCTCCAGGATCTCTTCCATCTGGGGCCAGGGAATCGTGAACGCCATCTCGTGGTCCTGGGTCTGTCCGAAGATGCGATCGCCGGAGCAGGGCAGGATCACCTGGGGCCGGTCGGTGCGCATGGTGGTGACGATGATCTCCGAGCAATCGATGCGACCGCCGAACGACGAGGTGACCTTGCCGCCCCCCTTCCACAGGGCCGCCTGCACCAGCCGCATGACCTGGGCCGGGTTGGCGTAGATGCACACCAGATGCGGCTCGAAGGTCGTGCGGTCGAGGGGCGCCACCAGCAGGGCCGCGAACTCGCCGGGCCCGAACCGATCCACGGCGGCCTCCGAGCGCTGGCCGGCCTCCTTCGTCTCCGTGTACATGCCCTCGCAGAGCGTTCCCGAGGCGTGCAGGTGGGTGGGCTTCTCGAAACCCAACGCCGCGATGCCGAGGGAGCAGATGTGGTCCTCGCGGGTCAGCGCGATGGTCCACCCGTAGCGGCGGGCCATGTCGATGACCTGGCAGTTCATGCTGAGCTTCTTGAAGTCCCGGGCCGGGCGCTTGGCCTTCTCCGGGATCTCCTCCCCGGGCCTCAGCATCCGGATGGCCACGGGAAACGTCTGGGGCCGGATGTAGGTCATGAGCTCCCGGTCGGCGGTCTTGACGTCGATCATGCGCCCTCCTCGCTTCGGACGAGCGGTCCGGCTGAGCGTACTACGCGGACCCGACGCGTCGCAAACAGTGTCGCCCCGCGACACCAGCGGCCCGCGGCGGGAAGGCGGTAGAATACTCGCCAACTCGAGCCAGAAACGGAGCCCCCCATGATCAACGCCCCCAGCGCGAGCTATAGCACCACCGTCCGGATCGAGATCACGAACCGCCCGGGCATGCTGGGGAGGGTGACCTCGGCCATCGGCAAGGCGGGCGGCGACATCGGGGCCATCGACCTGGTGGAGGTCGGCAAGACCACCATCACCCGCGACCTGAGCTTCAAGGCCAGCGACGAACGCCACGCCCAGCAGGTGGTCGACCGGGTCCGCGCGGTGTCCGGCGTTCGCGTCGTCAACGCCTCCGATCGCACGTTCCTCATGCACCTCGGCGGCAAGATCGAGGTGCGGGGCAAGGTCTCGGTCAAGACTCGCGACGATCTGTCCATGGCCTACACGCCCGGCGTGGCCCGCGTGTGCATGGCCATCCACCAGGATCCCGAGAAGGCCTACGCCCTGACCATCAAGCAGAACTGCGTCGCCGTGGTGACTGATGGGTCGGCCGTCCTGGGGCTCGGCGACATCGGGCCCAGCGCGGCCCAGCCGGTGATGGAGGGCAAGGCGCTGCTGTTCAAGGATCTGGCCGGGGTCGACGCCTTTCCCCTGTGCCTGGCCACCCAGGACGTGAACGAGATCGTGGCCATCGTGAAGGCGGTGGCGCCGGTTTTCGGGGGCATCAACCTGGAAGACATCTCGGCGCCCCGCTGCTTCGAGATCGAGGAGCGCCTGCAGCGCGACCTCGACATTCCCGTGTTCCACGACGACCAGCACGGCACCGCCGTGGTGGTGCTGGGCGCGCTCCTCAACGCGCTCAAGATCGTCAAGAAGCGCCTGAGCGACGCCCGTATCGTCTTCGCCGGGGCCGGGGCATCGGGGATCGCCACCGCCAAGCTGCTCATGAAGGTGGGCGCCCGCCATATCGTGGCCTGCGACCGGGCCGGCGCCCTCTACCGCGGGCGCACCGAGAACATGAACCCCATGAAGGAGTGGTTCGCCAAGCACACCAACGCCAAGCAGGTCCGCGGGTCGATCGGCGAGGCCCTGGCCGGGGCCGACGTGTTCATCGGGCTGAGCGGGCCGGGCGTGGTGTCGGTCAAGGACATCAAGGCCATGCGCCGGGACTCGATCGTCTTCGCCATGGCCAACCCGGTTCCCGAGATCCAGCCCGAAGAGGCCGCCGCTCACGTGCGCGTCATGGCCACCGGCCGGTCCGACTACCCGAACCAGATCAACAACGTGAACGGCTTCCCCGGATTCTTCCGGGGCATGCTCGACGTGCGGGCCCGGCGAGTCAACGACGCCATGAAGATCGCCGCCGCCGAGGCGCTGGCCGCCATCGTCACCAAGGACGAGCTGGGCGAAGAGTACATCACCCCGTCGGTCTTCGACCGGCGCGTCCCCGAGGCCGTGGCCACGGCCGTGGCCGAAGCGGCCATCCGCAGCGGGGTGGCCCGCCGACGGCCGCGCCCGGTCGCCGGCCGATCGCGTTAGGACCGTCCAGCGGCCCTCGCGCATGGACGCGCCGCGTCCGAGCGATCTCTCCCTCTTCCGCCGTCGCGTACGCGATCTCATCCGGCGTCCCCCGGTCGCCTGTGGGCCGGACACGCCCGTCGTCCAGGTCGCGCAGCGCCGGGGCGCCCTCCGTCGAGCGGGTGATCGGGGCCCTCGACGGGCGGTTCGACGGCCGCATCGTGGTGGGCCACGGCGTTGCGAGCTGATGTGGCTGCAGTGCCGACCTGCTGCGCGCTGATCGGCAGGTCGTTGCTCGATTCTCGTCACCCGGCTCAGAAACCCTCAGGCAGACTGGCACGCGTGGGCGCATTCTGCCCACGGGTCCAGGCACTCGCTGGCCTTCGAATACAGCGTACCTCTCTGAATTCTCAATGAATTAGTCGACGGCCTCCTCCGTCTCTGGACTAGGCACCCAAGTTGCACTCCCCCGGGTGCCGTCAAGGAGGATACGGAGGGGGCCATGAAAGAGTTCAAGGAGCGGCTGGAGGAAGATCTGATGTCTGCAGTGGGGCGGCTCCGCCAGATGGACGGCGCCGTCGCGCTGGAGGAAGTTCCCGGACCGATCGCGGCGGTCGACGGCGATGAGTTCGACGAGATCCAGGAAACGGTCCGTCGCGAGATCGGTTTTGCGACCCGCGAGCTCCTGGTGGCCCGCGTCCATCGGCTACAGGCAGCGCTGGAGCGGCTCCGTGATGGGGGCTACGGCACCTGCGTGGAATGCGCTGAGCCGATCGCGGTTGCGCGTCTCCGTGCGCTCCCGGAAGTGCAAACCTGCGTGCGTTGCCAGGATCGGCTCGAGCGCCTGGGGCGGCGCCTCGAAGCCGTGGAGGTCGAGCTCGACTCCACCGAAGACGACGACGACTAGCCGGCGTTCGCACGTGCGAGCGTGAGCGGGGCCGGGGTGACCCGGCCCCGCTCGTTTTTTGTGTACTGTATGGGGCGTGTCGACGCCCGTGCTCGACGTGGCCAGGCCGTGCCTGCACGCTCTCGCTCGCTTCTACTTCCACCTCGACCTCCGGGGCACCGGCCACATCCCATTCGATGGGCCCTTGCTGGTGACCCCCAACCACCAGACCTATGCCGACCCGGCGCTCGTGAGCATTCCCATCCGCCGGCCAGTGCACTACATGGCCTGGAACCGGCTCTTCCGCGTCCCCCTGTTCGGGCGGCTCATCCGGCGGCTTCGTGCCTTTCCCGTCGAGATCGATTCGGCCGATCCCCGGGCCACGCGTGAGGCCGTCCGACTCTTGCAGGCTGGAGAGGTGGTGATGATCTTTCCCGAGGCTGGCCGCAGCCTAGACGGGCAGATCGGCCGCTTCAAGCTGGGCGCCTTCCGTCTGGCCGTGTCGGCAGGCGCGCCCATCCTGCCGGTGACGATCGTGGGCGGGCACGAGGCGTGGCCGCCGGGACGGGTTCTGCCACGCCGCGCGGCCATCACCATCACCTATCACCCGCTCGAGTGGCCCGATCCCTCGCTGGAGCCGCGGGACGCCGCGCGGCAGCTCGCCGCCCGCACGCAGCAGGCGATCGTCAGTGCCGTCCAGCCCCAGTGCGATCGCTCCGCCTGATCTCCTGATCTCCCTGGAGCACCCAGCGCAGGCCGACCGGCGTCACCACTGTGGTGACCAGCACCATCAGCACGACCGCCGAGAAGATGCCGACGTCCAGCAGTGGGCGGTCGGCCACCACAAGCCCGGCACCGATACCGGCGAAGATCAGCCCGACCTCGCCCCGCGGGACCATGCCGATTCCCACCGCCAGCCGATTGGCGCCTCGCTCGACCACGCCCAGGGCGCAGGCCAGCTTGCCGGCGACGGCTCCGAGGGTCAGCAGCGCGGCCAATTCCAGGACCGACGCGGAGCTGGCGAGCCCGAGATCGATGCGAGCGCCCATCAACACGAAGAACAGGGGTCCGAAGACGGCTGAGAGCGGGTGCAGCAACTCCGCCAGCGTGGGCTGATCGTCGCGGGCCCGGACTCCCTGGCCGTAGGGGTCGAGCATCATACCGGCGGCGAAGGCGCCAATGATATCGGCGAGCCCCAGTCGCTCCGAGGCCCACGCCAGCCCGAAGCAGAGGACCAGGCCCAGGACCAGGACGGTCTCCCGGCCGGTGCGACCGGCCAGGCCGACGATCCGCCCGGACAGGAAGTGCCCGAGCGCGGCCGCCGCACCCAGGAACAGCACGGCCCGCAGCAGGATGGAGGCGATGGCCGTCGCGCCGAGCCCGCCGGCGCCGGCCGCGGCGGTAGCTGTTCCGCTCACGACGGCCAGAACGACCAGGCCGAGCACATCGTCGAGGATGGCGGCGCCGATGATGATCTGCGCCTCGCGGCTCGCGGTAGCGCCGAGGTCCTTGAGGACGCGGGCGGTGATCCCCACGCTGGTTGCGGTGAGCGTGGCGCCCAGGAAGACATGGGTCAGGCCGGGCGAGTCCGGCAGCCACCAGGCGCCGATCGCCCAGCCCAGCACCCCCGGCACGACGATGCCGATCACCGCGACCAGGACCGCGGAGGGGCCAACCCGCACGAAAGCGCGCAGGTTGGTCTCCAGGCCGACGTCGAAGAGCAGCAGCAAGATACCGAGCTGGGCGAGAAAGGCGAGCGTGGGATCGCCACCGACGAGCGCTCGGGACTCTTCACCCAGGAGCCGGGGGACCAGGTTGCCGACGACGATCCCGACCAGCAGCTCGCCGAGCACCGCCGGCTGTCCCCAGCGCTGCGCCACGAGCCCACCGGCCTTGGCGGCGGCGACCAGGAGAGCCAGCGCGGCCAGGAGGGGGCCGAACGCCTCGGCGCCGCCGGTCGCCAGCACGACGGGCATGGCGGGCTAGCTGCCTCGCTCACTCATGCTGGCGCTCCACCGTGCGGTAGCCATCGGCAGCCAGCCGCTTGCGCAACCGCTCGACGTGGGGTCGGCCCGAGGTCTCCAGGGTGAGATCCACCTCGGTGTTGCCGATCGCCGCCTGGGAGAACGCCCGGTTGTGCTCGATGTGCACGATGTTCGCCCGCTCGTCGGCGATGAGCGCGGCCAGTCCGGCGAGCTCGCCTGGCCGGTCTCGGAGCAGCACGCCCAACCGGACGAGCCGGCCGTCCTTGACCAGGCCGCGCTCGATGATTCGTGAGAGCATGGTGACGTCGATGTTCCCGCCCGACAGCACCAGCACCACGCGGGCCCCGGCGAGCCCCAGCGTTCGATTCACCAGCGCGGCGAGCGGGGCGGCGCCCGCACCCTCGACCACGGTCTTCTCGATCTCGAGCAGGAGCAAGATCGCGTTGGCCAGCTCCTCCTCGCTCACCGTGACGACGTCGTCGAGCAGCGTGCGGGCCAGCTCGAAGGTCTGCTCGCCCACCTGGCGCACGGCGATGCCATCGGCGATGGTCGAGGCCGGGGCCAGGGTGACGCGCTCGCCCGCGTCCAGCGAGCGCCGCATGGCGGGCAGCGCTTCGGCTTCGACGCCGATCACCCGCACCTCGGGGCGCCGGCTCTTGAGGGCCAGGGCCACGCCACCCGCCAGCCCGCCGCCGCCCACGGCCAGCAGGACGGCATCGAGGTCCGGACGCTGCTCGAGCAATTCCAGGCCGATGGTGCCCTGGCCGGCGATGACGCGCGGGTCGTTGAAGGGGTGCACGAACACGAGCCCGCGAGTCCGCTCGAGCTCGCACGCCCGGCCGTAGGCCTCGTCGTAGTTGGCGCCGTGCTGGATCACCTCGGCTCCGTAGTGGCGGGCGGCGGTGACCTTGATGAGGGGCGCCCACTCCGGCATCACGATGACCGCGGGGATGTTCAGGCGGGCGGCGTGGAAGGCGACGGCCAGGCCGTGGTTGCCGGCGCTGGCCGTCACCATGCCGCGCCGGCGTTCGGCGTCGCCGAGCTGGAGCAGCAGGTTGGCCGCGCCGCGCTCCTTGAAGGAGCCCGTCATCTGGAGGTTCTCGAGCTTCACGAAGCACCGCGTCCCCGTCAGCTCGGACAGCGTCTGCGAGTACGCGCACGGCGTCTCGTAGATGGCGCCGCGCAGGCGCTCACGGGCGGCCTCGATCTCGGCGATCATTGAACAGGGCACGGGCGCCCGGGCTGGCGCCCGCCCGTGCCCCGACGGAATCTCACGATGCGGTCCATCTTCCGCGCGATCAGAGTCGCGACCACCGTTAGCACTCTACCCGGGGTTCATCGAGGGCGGGGGTCATCCAGGCGACCGGCATCAACGGCGTCGAGTGGGCCCACCCCAACCGGCCGCGCCAGTCGAGCAAGATGAGGCCGCCCTGGCCGCCGCCTTCCTCGACGAGCAGGTCGACCGCCACCCGGGCGGCGTAGTCGGCGTCGTCGGCGTCCTTGAGATATTCCAGGGCCCGGCGGGCCAGCACCACGCGGATGATGGCCTCACCGCTGCCCGTGCACGAGGCGCCCCCGAGCGTGCTGTCAGCGTACGTGCCGCAGCCGATCAGGGCGCTATCCCCGATGCGACCCGGCAGCTTGCCGGCGACGCCACCGGTGGAGGTCGCCGCCACGAGCGTGCCGCGCCGGTCCAGGGCCACCGCGCCCACCGTGCCGCCGCCCGCCTCGGCCCGCGCGAGCGCGTCCTGGTGGCGCTGCCGCTGCCGTTCGGTGATGAGCGTCTCGGGATCGCATTCCGGGACGCCGGCTGCGCGGGCGAATCCCCGGGCGCCCTGAGCGACCAGCAGGACGTGCCGTCCGTCCTCCATGATCCGACGGGCCAGCGTCACGGGGTTCGCGATGCAGGACACGGCGCCCACGGCTCCGCAGGCCAGCCGGTCGCCCTCCATGATGGAGGCGTCCATCTCGATCGTCCCCGCGGTGGTGAGCACCGAGCCGCGGCCGGCGTTGAAGCGGGGATGATCCTCGAGCACGCGGACGGCGCTCTCCACCGCGTCCACCGCGTTGCCCCCCTCGCTGAGGCGGCGCCAGCCCGCCAGTGCTGCCGCGTGCACGCCAGCCCGGAGCTCGTCCCGTCCTTCGGCCGGGTCGGCTCCCGCGCCGCCGTGGACGATGATGGCTGGCACGCGGGCCCGCCCTCCGTCGCGACCTCGCGTCATGGCCACCACCGTGTCACAAGAGGCGTTGGAAGCGCTAGCCCCTTGAGCGTGTACTCAAACCTGAAGGTGCGCGCGTTCATCGATATCTGCTCCAGGATCGTCGTCGGGTCGGCCGGCGCCCCCTCCCGGCGGAACGTGATCACGCCCGACCGGATCAGGTTCCCGCTCAAGACGGCCCCGATGCGGGTGGGGCTCGACGTGTCGACCAACTTCGTCACCGTGATGGCGCCGCAGTTTCCTCCTCCGGTAGTGGCGGCCGCGAGCGCGCGAGGGGATGTGCCCTCCTACTTCGCCCGCGGCCGGCTCATGGTCTTACGCAGGGTCAGGAACGCCGAGCCGAAGTCCCCGCGAGGGCGCGGGGCCGCCGGGTCGAAGACAATGGGCCCCACACTCCCCCTGACAGCCGCGCCGACCTGTTGCTCCTGCTCGGACGTCCCGGAGCGGGCGGCCCCGGTGTTCTTGGTCTGCTTCCCGCCGATGGCCTCCCACGTCACCGAGACGCCAGAGTAGTTGAGGGTCGCCTGGGTGCCCTGCGGGCTCATGACGAAATGCTCGCTGGCGAGGGCCGTGAAGCCGGACGGAAAGCCGGGAATCGGGATCGGGGCGCCGCGCTCGTCGTAGGCGGAGAAGAAGAGCAGGGTCGAGATCGGGCCGTGTGAGACCCTGGACCGGGTCACCTGCAGGGTCGCGCAGATCCTTGCCCGGCACTGGGTCGCGTAGGCGTCCTCGGTATCGACGTGGAAGGGGGATTGGGCCGCGGCCGAGCCGGCGTGCGCGAGCAGCAGTACGAACACGAGGGCCAACCGTAGCAGCCGGCCCCACGGCGATGGAGGCATACACGTTGGGTGTCGGTTCATGAGTTGCTCGACGGGAAGGTCGCCGGGGTTCGCGCCCTTCAGGATCTTGTCCAGGTAGGCTGCACCGCGTCGGTAGAGATCGGGAATGCTCGCACCGTAGGCCATCAGACCCCCAGCGGCCACACACTCCCTGGCTGAGTAGATGGCTGGCAGTCGACTTTGTGCCGTGAGGTCCACGATGGGCCTGACGTTGGCAAACAGTACTGAACCAGAGTGCCAGAGAGCACCCACGCGTGAGACCCGAGGAAGAGCTTCCTTGAGCAGTCCGAGCTCTGGGCCAAGGAACGTCAACCCCGTGAGATTCCCGCCTTGAGCCGAACAAGGTCAGCGAGCATCTGAGGGAGCTGCTCTAAGTTCGACTCCGCATATCGACGCTCTATGACGATGTTCGGTCCTTCTCGGTAACCAAGCTCTCCCAGGCCTTGCCCGAATGCGTCGAGCAGTGCGCGGGCCAGGGGAGCTTGAGGGTGACCAATGAAGACCAAGCCTATCCGGGGGACAATCGCCACCTGCTGCGTCTCGCCAGCGAGTGGCGCAATCAGCACGCCAAGGGCCAGAAAGATGAGGAGAGCGGCCCTTCCCGACTTCATGTGCGCCTCTTCCGCTCGGGGGATGGAACACGGTGAAGGTA
>JBOHPM010000045.1:0-11699 GCA_050731715.1 Candidatus Rokuibacteriota bacterium | reverse complement strand
CCGAGGAGCCCGGCTCCCACCATCACCCAGACGTCGAACAGGTTGTTGTTGTCGGCGAAGGCGCCCATGGCGCAGAGAACGAGCACCACCGGCATCAGGTAGCGCGGCGGGATGGTGGCGACGCGGGCGAAGAGCCCGACGAGGGGCAGGTTCAGCACCAGCAGCATCACATTGCCGACGTAGAGACTCCCGATGACGCTCCAGAAGACGTGAGGGTGGTCGCGGAGGAGGAACGGCCCCGGCGTCACGCCCTGGAGCAGCATGCCGCTCATCAGCACCGCCGTGGCCGGTGTGAAGGGCAGCCCCAGCGACAGCAGCGGCACCATGCCGCCGCCGACGGCGGCGTTGTTGGCGGCCTCGGGGCCGGCGACGCCTTCGATGGCGCCCCGTCCGAGCTCCGCGCGGTGGCGGGCCACGCGCCGCTCCACGCCGTAGGACACGAACGAGGCGATCGTGGCGGCCGGACCGGGGACGAGACCGACCAGGAACCCCAGCACGCTGCCCCGCAGCATCGGCGGCAGCGCGCGCCCCAGCTCCTCGCGGCTGGGATAGAGCTCGCGGAACCTGACGCGCGCCGCGGTCGGCGCGGTCCCCGGCCCCGCCGCCGCGACCAGGACCTCGGCGACGCCGAACAGGCCGGTGGCCACCGCGATGAAGCTGAGGCCGGCCTGAGCGCCTTCGACGTCGAAGGTGAAGCGAATGGTGCCGCCGAGGGGGTCCATCCCCACCGTCGAGAGCATGAGGCCCAGCGCGACCATGGCCAGCGCCTTGACGCGCGAGCCGCCGGTCAGGTTGGCGAGCACCACGAGGCCGAGGAGCGTGAAGGCGAAGTACTCGGCGGGCCCGAAGGCCAGGGCGGCGCGGGCGACCGGGGGGGCGAAGAACTGCAGGGCGATCACGCTGAACGTCCCGGCCACGAACGAGGCGATGGCGGCCACCGCGAGCGCGGCCCCCGCCCGGCCGCGCCGGGCCAGGCGATAGCCGTCGATCGCCGTCACCACGCTGGCGGCTTCACCGGGGACGTTCACGAGGATCGAGGTCGTCGACCCCCCGTACATGGAGCCGTAGTAGATGCCCGCCAGCATGACGAGCCCGGCCGCCGGCCCCAGCTTCAGGGTGAGCGGCAGCATCAGGGCCATAGCCGCCGCCGGCCCGAGCCCGGGCAGCACGCCGACCATGGTGCCCAGGACGGCCCCCGCGAAGCAGGCCAGGACGTTGTCCGGCTGCAGGCCCGCCAGGACTGCCGCGGCGATACCGCTGTCCGCCATGGAGCTCCGCGTCAGCGGAGCAGGCCCGTGGGGAAGGGGACCCCGAGCCAGACGACGAAGATGAGGTGGGCGGCAACCGCGACCCCGCACGCGAGGGCCACGGGCCGGAGCCAATCACGCGCGCCCAGGAGCCGGCTCGACACGAGGACCACGCCGAACGACGCGGTGAGGAAACCGGTCACGCCCGCCGCGCCGGCATAGGCGACGAGCAGGGCCACCATGGTGAGCGCGCGACCGCGCCCTCCGGCTCTGTCCTCGGAGGTCACGGCGGGCGACGCGGTGGCGCCCGGACGGGAGCGCGCTGCCGCGACCGCCTGGGCGACCGCCAGCCCGAGCATGAGGAGTCCGACGGCGAGCGGAAAGATTCCGGAGCCCGGCGTGGCCAGGGTGTCCAACGGGTAGTGACGATTGGCCAGGAGGTAGCCGCCGGCGAGGACGGCGAGGCCGACCGCGCTCAGCCAGTCCACGGTCTACTGCTTCTTGAGCCCGATCTGCTCCATGAGCGCGCCCAGCTCGCGGTCCTCACGGGCGATGAACGCGTCGAAATCCTGGGCTCCCCGGATCTCCACGGCGGCGCCGAGCTTCGTCGCGAACTCCCGAAACTCGGGGCTCTGCGCGGCGATCGTGAAGGCCCGCTCCAGCCGGGCGATGATCGCCTCCGGCGTCCCCTTCGGGGTCGCGATCCCCCGCCACAGCGATAGCGTGAGGTCCAGGCCGCGCTCCTTGAACGTTGGCACGTCGGGCAGGATGTCCAGACGCTTGTCCCCGGTGACGGCCAGGATGCGGACCTGCTTGCCCGTCACCTGGGCCATGATCTCGGCGGGCAGCTGCATGCTGGCCTCGATCTTCTCCCCCAGCACAGTGATGACGGCGAGCTCCCGCCCGAACGGAACGTGGGTGATCTTCGCTCCGGTGCGATTGTCGAGGGCGACCGCTACCAGATGGGTGAAACTACCCCGGCCGGAGTTGCCGATCCGCACCTTGCCCGGGTTGGCCTTGGCGTAGGCGACGAACTCGCCGATGTCCTTCCAGGGCGCGTCGGCTTTCACGGCCAGGGACACGGGCTCGCTCGTGAGCTGGGCCACGCCGGCGAAGGCCGTGTAGTCGAACTTCAAGTTGCCCGCGTGATAGGTGGTGTTGATGCTGTTGGAGTTCCACACCACGGAATACCCGTCGGCGCTCTGACTCTTCACATGGCTATAGCCGATCGCGCCGCCGGCTCCTGTCCGATTCACGACGGCGACCGGCTGGCCCAGATCCCGGGCAGCGATCTCGGCGAGCTTGCGAGCGAGGAGATCGGCGCCGCTGCCAGCGCCGAACAGCACGGTCAGCTCGATGGGCTTGGCCGGGAAGGCCTGGCCCCAGGCCGCGGCCGGAGTCAGGAGCATGGTCATCAGGATGGCCAGTCGTTTCATCGCGTCCCTCTCAGGGATGGAAGATGACTTTGATGGGATCACCGATCCGCTTCTCGACGACCTCGAAGCCCCGCTGCACCTCGGTCAGCGGGAACGTCTGGCTCACCAGCGGCTTGGCCCGCACGCGACCGGCCGCGAGCAGGGCCAGGGCCCGGCCCACGCTCGTGCCGCCTTCGCCGCGCTCCGTGTAGATCGTCAGGTTGCGGCGCACGGCATCGGCCACGTCGGCGGTGACGGGACCGTGGTAGAAGGCGACGAGGATCACCCGGCCACCCAGCTTGGTCATCTTGATCGACTGGTCGAGGGTGTCGTCGCCGCCCGCGCAGTCGATGGTCACGTCGGCGCCGCGGCCACTCGTCGCCTCCCGCACCGCGATCACGGGATCCTGCTCTCGGCTGTTCACGATGACGTCGGCGCCCAGCTCCTTGCCCAGGGCCAGGCGTCCGGGACGCGTGCCGGTGAGGATCACGCGCACCGCGCCGAGCGCCTTGACGAGCTGCAGCGCCATCAGCCCGATCGGCCCCGGGCCCAGTACGGCCACCGTCTCGCCGGCGAAGTAGCCGCCGGCCCGCTCCAGGCCGTAGAGCGGGCTCCCCGCGGTCGTGACGACGACGGCCTCCTCGTAGGAGACGCTGTCGGGGATGCGGAACAGCGTGTTGATGTGATTCAGCGCGTACTCGGCCAGCCCGCCGTTGGTGGTGAACCCGTTGGCGCGGTGCCCGCGCTTCATGTTTCCGAAGTTCAGGCAGGCTGTGTAGAGGCCGCGGATGCAGTTCTCGCACCGCCGGCAGCCCATGTGCGCCTCGACGACCACCCGGTCGCCGACCCGAAACTCGTCCACCGTGCCGCCCACCGCCACCACGTCGCCCGCGTACTCGTGGCCGAAGATGAACTGGCCATACGGGGGCATGTGGGGCAGCCCCTGGTGGATGATTTTCAGGTCCGTCCCTCAGACGCCGCAGGCGCGCACGCGGACCAGCACGTCCTCCGGCCCCGGCTGAGGGACCGGCCGCTCCTGCAGCTCGAAGCGGTGGGGCGCCATCAGCACGGTCGCCCGCATGGTCGTGGGAGCGCTCATTCTCCCTCCGTTCCGCTGCGCGCCGTCGGCGGCAGCCGGCCAAGCGTAGCACGAGCCCGGCATGGTATAACACCCGCCATGCCATCAAACCTCGAAGACCGATTCCTCACGCTCCATGAAATCGTGCGGGCCGCCCGGGTCAACCTCGCCCCCGGACCCTGGGACTACCTGGCGGGGGGCGCGGAGACGGAGACGACGCTGCGCCGCAACCGCCAGGCCCTGGACGCTGTCGCCTTCCGGCCACGAATCTTGAGAGACGTTTCCAAGATCGACTGCACCTCGTCGCTCCTGGGCCGGACCGTCCGGTTGCCGGTGATGCTGGCGCCCGTCGGGTCCATCGAGACCTTCAGCCCCGGGGGCGGCGCCACCGCGGCCCAGGCCGCCGGCGAGTTCGGCGTGCCGCAGATGCTCTCCTCCGTGTGCAACCCCGGGCTGGAGGCGACGGCCAAGGCGGCTCCCGACGCCTTCCGCATCTTCCAGCTCTACGTCCGTGGTGACGACGCCTGGGTGGACGATTTCGTCAAGCGCGCCCGCGACCACGGCTACGTCGCCTTCTGCCTCACCGTGGACACTGCCGTCTACAGCCGGCGCGAGCGCGATCTGGCCCGGCGCTTCGTCAAGCCCTGGCGCGTGCGGGCGGGCGGCTTCGAGTACCAGTCCGGGCTCAACTGGGACCACGTCAAGCGCTTCAAGGACGTCCACCCCGACATCCCGCTGGCCCTCAAGGGCATCGCCACCGCCGAAGACGCGGCGCTGGCCGTCGAGCACGGCGTGGAGATCGTCTACGTCTCCAACCACGGCGGCCGCCAGCTCGACCACGGGCGCGGCAGCCTGGACGTGCTTCCCGAGGTGCTGACCGCCGTCGACGGCCGCGCCACCGTCATCATGGATGGCAGCATCATGCGCGGCACCGACGTGGTCAAGGCCATCGCGACCGGCGCGCACGCCGTGGCCATCGGCCGTCTGGAATGCTGTGGCCTGGCCGCCGCGGGCCAGGCCGGGCTCGTGCGCGTGCTCGAGCTGCTGGAAGACGAGGTGAGAGTCGCCATGGGGCTCATGGGGGTGAGCCGCCTGTCCCAGCTCGATCGCTCGTTCCTGCATCCGGCAACGCCGGTGGGCCCACCGCACGTGACGAGCGCCTTCCCCCTGCTAGAGGAGGAAGGCTACTAGAATCGGACCCGGACGCGGTAGGTGAGCTTGGTCGCGCCTTCCCGGGCGATCGGCACGTCGAAGCGGAGCGTGTGGGCCTCTACCTTGTCGGCCTTGTGGGTGGCGTGGAGCACCTGCCAGTCGCCGGGGACGGGCTCGATCACCTGTACGGTCACCGGCTCCTTCTTGTGGTTGCGCAGGCTCACCTCCCACTCCACCTCCCAGAGGTGGGAGGCGATCTTCTTCCAGTCGGTCTGCTTGCGGTCGCCGACCACGTCGAAGGCCTCGCCCATCTTGAGCTTCACGCGCTCGTCCTTGGGGGTGTGCTCGATCCAGTCCTCGCCGATGAGCTGCTGGCTGCCCGCAGTATCGGCCTTGTAGACCCGTATCTTCCCCTTGGGCAGCGGCACGCCGAGCCGATGCTCCTTGGCGTTCTTGATCTCCAGATAGACGCCGACCTTCTGGTTCGAGATGGGCATGCCGTACTGGTTGCGGTAGTAGTCCTGGGCGCCCCAGTAGATGAAGTGCTTCTGCACGGGAATGTCGGTCGCCGCCATCAGGGTGAGCTGCTTGGTCTGGTTGTCCTTGATGGTGGTGCGGCCGTCGAGCGTGTAGAGGTGATACTCGAAGAAGCCCTCGGCCTTGAAGTCACGGCTGGCGTCGGCCGCCGAGGGGGCCTTGGCCGCCATCTCCATCATGCGGCTGTCCCTGCGCGGGTCGCGGGCCCGGTTGAGATCGCCGGCCACCAGCTTGAGCGCGGCGTTCGTGTAGGTCGCGCCGCTCTTGTTGTCGATCGTGACCCAGCCGGTGAGGTCGGTCCGCGTGTCGCCCGGGTTCAGGACGAGGACGTAGTCCGCCTTCCAGGTGATGCCGGATGTCAGGTATGAGGCTTCGATCCGCTGGGGCGCCACCGCCTGGTTGCGGAGGAGCCAGACCAGGGTGGGCTTGGACACGAGGTTCTCGGGCAGCGCCGGCAGCACCATCTGGCCGTGGTGGCCGAGGTGGATCTGCCCGTTGATCTCGAAGATGGGGCCGTTGGTCGAGAGCAGCGTCGCCTCGATCCAGGAGCTGCCCTGGTAGAGCCGCACCTTGCGGCCCACGTACTTCTCCATGAGCTTCTGGCTGGTCAAAAGATCGTACTCATAGTTCTGCTCGAGGATGCGAAGCCCCGCCGCGTCGGTGAGCGATTTGAGATGTAGCGTGGTGGGATCGATGAGCGCCGCCACGTCCATGAACCGGAGCTCGTGGACACCGGCCGGTAGCCTGACCTCACGGGTGTCCTTCACGAGGCCGAGGTTGCCGTTGTAGATCGTCACCATCACGTCCTTCTGGCCGTCGCGGGTGACGGCGAGTGGAGTCGTCGCCGCCTCGGCCGTGCCGACGGCCAGGAGCAGCGTCCAGGCAATGAGCTGTCGCATGATCCGGTCCTCCCGGGGCCCTCGGTGGGGCCATGTGTTCAGTTAGACCGGTTGGCGGGCACGGAGTTCCGCGGGCGGGCAAACGCGCCGCCGGGCACGGGGTGACGCGGAGTTAGCGGACGAGTCGGATCAGAGCCCGCACCGGGTCGCCAGGCGACTCGAGCGGCTGCGCGGCCTGCCAGCGGCCGATGCGCGGCAGCTCGCGGGCGAACTCATCGGCCCGGGCGCGGGGGATCTCCACTTCGACTTCGAAGCCGTCCAGGATCGGGCGGTGGCCCGTCTCCCGGCCGCCAGCGCGAGAGACCAACGCGCCGAGCGCGCTCTGGGCGTCGGCGAGATCGGCGACGATGAGACTGCCGGCAAGATCGGGCGCCGCCGCGTCTTTCTTGCCGGCGGTGACGTTCGCCTTCGCCTTGCGCTCGGGTGCCGTCTCGGAGCGGCGTCCGGATTCGCGATTGTCTTTCATGGGGGCCGGCTTCGGCGCCTGCCGTTGGGTCTCGGTCTGGCTTCGCGGTGCCGGGGCGCTCGGTTCGGCCACGCGGCCGGGCGTGTCCCGGCTGCCCGGCGCCGCCGGCGCCTGGCCCACGACTGGCGCCTCCACGGCGGGGGGCGCCGGCGCAGCATCACGCCGGGCAGCGTGCTGCAGCTCAGGCGATTGGCGATAGAGCAGGCTCACCAGCACCCCGACGAGCACGGCCGCCGCCGCGCCGAGCGGAAGCTTCACCGGGAGCGGGAAGACGAGCCACCGGGCCAGGCGCCGATACCACGGTGCCCGGCCCGTCTGGTCGAGCACGCGGTCAACGAACCCGACGGGCGCCCGCTCGGGCTCAACGGCGCGGACGAGCGACACCAGCCTGGTGAACCGCTGGAGGTCCTCGCGGCACTCGGTGCAACCGGCCAGGTGGCGGTCGAATACGGCGCGCTCATCGGGCCCCAGGGCCTCGTCGACCAGCGCCGAGAAGAGCTCGCGCGCCTCACCGCACGTCATCGGAGGAATCGCTCCAGCTTGTCTTTCAGGTCCATCCGGGCCCGGTGCAGGCGCGACCGCACCGTGCCCAGCTCGAGCCCGAGCGCCTGGGCGATCTCCTCGTAGCTGAGCCCCTGCAGATCTCTGAGAATCACGACGATACGCCGCTCCTCGGGCAGCGCCTCGATCGCCCGGTGCAGCGCCGCTTCCACTTCGCGGCGCTCCACAGCGGCCGCGGGATCGGCGTCGGCCGGCAGGCGCAGGAGGGTTTCCTCGCCCTCGCGCCGGAGCCGCCGATCGCTCGCGCTGAGCCGGTTCAGGCAGAGCCGCGAGGCGATCGCGTAGAGCCAGGTGGAGAGCCTGGCGTCGCCCCGGAACTCCGCGAGAGCGCGATGGGCCCGCACGAACACCTCCTGGGCGATCTCCTCCGCCTCGGCCCGGCTGCCGAGCATCCGGAGGGCCACCCCGAAGATCCGGTGCTGCTGCGCGATGACCAGCTCCTCGAAGGCCCGGGCCTCCCCCGCGCGCAGGCGCGCGAGCAGCTCGGGGTCGTCGCCAGGCGCGGCCCTCATCAGGTGAGACCATACCGCCGCCCCGGAAGTTCCCGGGCGAAGATTCGTGGAGTCGAGCCGGGCCTATTTCAACAGGCCGCGGATGAAGCCTTTGACCGGCCCCGACTTGTCTGGCTTGGAGGCGCCGGTCGATACGGGAGGGCCCGCCGCCAGCGCGCTCTGGCAGGGGTGAGGATCGATCGCTCCCTTCAGCACCGCCTCGCCCAGGAGGGAGAGGCCGCCCGTGGCCACGGCGGCGCCGATCGAGGCGGCCTGGCGCGCCGCCCCCATCGTGTCGAGCCCGATATGGGGCTCCATCAGAGGGCCGGTCACGCGTACCAGCTCGGCGAGGTTGGCCACGCCGATTCGCAGTCCCTGGGTGACGGACGGGCGGATGGCCAGGTCGAGCGTCTCCTCGCGAAGATCGACGAGGCCGGCCATCACCATGGTGATCTTGCTCGTCTCGTAGGCGACGGAGCGCTCGATCTTGGCGACGCCGTCGCGCAGGGGCAGCCGCACGACCGCGCACCGCAGCTCGGTGGTCGCGTCCGACTTGCGGAAAGGGTTGACGATGTCGAGCAGCTTCGTGAGCGTGTCACCACCGATGTCGAGCGCGGTCGCAGCCAGCTGGGCGGGGCCGACGACGATCTGCACGATGCCGCTCGCGGTCGCGGCGAGGCGCCGCAGCGAGCTGCCGGCGCCGCCGAGATCGACGGCCACGCTCGTCTCGCCGCCGGAGACCTGCCCTGTCCGTCCGGTTGCCGCGGCCAGCTCCTCGAGGCGGATCCCGGCTCCGTCGAGCTTGGTCTTCAGGCGGGGAGCGCCGCTGCCAGCAGCGTCGAGAGCGATCTTCCCGGTGACCGGCCCGCGCGCCAGGGTGAACGCCAGGGGCGACACCTCGAGCTTCCGATCCCTGGCGACCAGTACCAGGTGCACTGCCTGCAGCGGCACCGCGTTCGGGAGTACGAGGCGCTCGACACGCGCCTCGACCCTGGCGTCGACCAGGCCGAGCCCGTCCAGAGGAAGGGGCTCCTCACCGAAGAGCCAACGCCGCGACGATCGCGGCGGGGCGGGTTGCGGCCTGGTGTCGGTGCCCGGCATCAGGCGGGCGAGGTCCAGCGACGGCGACGCCATCGAGACGTCGAAGGCCGGCCGGGCGCCAGCCAGTTTGATCGCTGCCCGACCCCCGATGGCCTGGCCGGCGACCGTCAGGTCGAGGGGATCGAGCACATAGACGTCGCCGCCGCCGCGCACCCTGGCCGAGGTCTTGAGTGGCAGGGGCACGTTCAGGCTCGTGTCGGCCAGGCGTGACAGGCCCGCGGTGGTCGTCACTTCTCCGGTGACCGTCACGTCGACCTGGCCGGCCTGGCTCACGGTGCCTTTCACGGCGGCGGTGGCGCCGTCCACGGTGGCGACGAGATCGATCGGCACCGCGGCGGCGCCTGCCGCCAGCGCCTCGAGGCGGCTGGTGGTCGCCTCCACGCGGACGCGCTGGCCACGCAGGCTGAGCGCACCGGCGATGCGCGTGGCGTCCCCTGCGCCGTCGATGGCGAGCTGCGGGACGTCGATGCGAGTCTCCCGACCGGTCTTGCCGTCACGGTAGGCGATCCGGGCATCCTCGACGCGAAGCTGGTCCAGTCCGATCGCGGGGGCGCCGCCCGTCGTCGGGGAGTCGTCAGCCGGCTTCTCACCGGGCGGCTGCAGGACCCAATTGCCAGAGCCGGCCTGGTCGGTCTCCAGCAAGAGATCGGGTCCCACCAGAACGAACCGGCGGATCTCGACCCGGCCGCGGAGCAGCGGCCAGAACGCGATCTCGGCCTCGGCCCGGCGCAGGCGCAGCATGTCGGGCCGGGAGCCCCACGGCGCGTTGCCGATGTGGACGTCGCTGGCCGCGATGGCCAGGGTGGGGAACAGCCTGACCCTGAGCGGGCCCTTGATCGCGAACTCGCGCCCGGTCGCGGCCTTCACGCGTTCGCCGACGACGTCCGCCACGCGGCGCAGATCGAGCGAGCGCAGGGCGATCGCCACGATGGCAACGGCGAGCACGACGACGAGGACCAAGCCGAGCAGAAGGAACTTCGTCCGACGGGGATTCATTGCTCGCGTCCCTCTCATGAGGGGCGTCCCGCGCGCCCTCGCCCGATCCGGAGGGAGGCGGAGGACGTGCCGTCATCCTCCGACTCCCCGGCGGACCGGCGAGCTATGGCTTCCTCACGCCCGAGGTATAGGGGTACAGATTGTTGGCCATCCTCTCGGCCCACGCGTTCATCGCCTTCTCGGCGTCCCCCCACTGCCACTGGGCGAGGCCGTGACCGACCCACCCCCCGCCTGCCGATCCACCGCGGCCCCGAGGAGCTCGCCGCTCACCGAGTCCATGACCTTCGACGCCGCTTATGCTCCTCCGGCGAACGGATATTTGCCGGTGACGAGGGAGGTGCCGGCGGCAAGCACACGCGTCTGTGGGATCGCCATCGAGATCGACCGCGCCCCCGGCGTGGGTAGGTGCCCATCGTCGATTTCCCTGCCGTCGTCATGCGTGTCTCCTTTCTATCGGGGGCACTACGTTGCCGTTCCTTCTCATCCTGTTGTCAGGGAAGGCCGGCCCTGATCCGCCGGGAGAAATCCGACGCCTGGTCCGCGGCGCGCGCCAGCGCGTTGATGTGCCCGCGCCGCTTGAGCTCCTCGAAGGGCATGCTCCGGTCGAAGCGTCCTCTGTCGTAGGCGTACTCCGGCGCATAGCCGCTCAGGAGGACCTTCCACGAGTAGGGGATGGAGTTGGGGTTCCCGGCCGCGTGGGCGAGAATCATGGTGGTGCAGTTGGTCGTGAGCGTGTTGTAGAAGCGGGGGCGCTCCCGCAGCTCGTTGATGTCGCGCAGGTACTCGAGGAAGACGCGGCGGCCGTTCTCGAGCGGGCCGATCATCCGGAAGAGGTAAACCTCCTCCGGAGGTGACTTCCGGTAGTTGGTGCGCACCCGGATGACGTCACGCTCGTCGGCGACGATGTACACCAGCTCGTACTGGCGGAAGAAGCCGGGGATCGTCGCGTACGGCTTCGTCTTGTCCTTGCGCGCCTCGATGGAGATGGCCAGGTGATCGTCGCCGAAGCCGAAGGTGACGAACAGGTGGGCGATGGCCGGGCCCATCCAGTACACGGCGACGAGATCGACCTGGTCCAGGCGCCGAAGGTCGAACGTCTTGTCGTAATAGGCCGGAGTGAAGTCGGTCTCGGTGCGGTAGTCGAAGTTCCGGATGTTGTGGACGGTCACGCGGTCGCCGTCGATGGTGGCATGGGGAAGAACGGCCACCTCCGGCTGCCAGTCGCGACTGTTCGACGGCGTCGCGCTCCCCCACACGACGAGCACCAACGCGAGGGCCACGACATAACCGATGGCCGCTGGCCGACGCGCTCGTCGCACGGCCAGAGCTCCCAGGATCACGAGCCCGAGCGCGACAAAGCCCCAGGCTAGAGCGCTGCGAACCCAGCTTGGGGCCGGAGCAAGGTAGAAGAGGACGAGCGCCCCCCAGCCGGTGACGACGGCGATGGCGAGGCCGGCCACGACCAGCGCGACGATCGTGCCGATCCGGCCCATCATGGGCGGCGGTCCCCCGGCGTCGCCGCGTGCTCGAGCAGGATGCGCCGGATCTCCTCGATGACCTCGGGCTGCCCCTGGCACGAGTGGTCCCACCGGACGACCAGCTCGGACACGGCCTCGTCGAGGTGGGCGCTTCGGTAGGCCACGACGCCGTCGTCCCCCTCCTCCTTCGGCCCATCACCCTTGACTGCGATGATCGAGTGCGCTCGAATCCGGGGCGAAACCGGCATAGACGCCAGCATGCGGAGCCCGATGTCGGC